>JAGQPV010000255.1 GCA_020426545.1 Planctomycetaceae bacterium | reverse complement strand
TGATTCGACTGTGGCGTATTCACGCATGGCGGCAGAATCACGCCGGCTCCACGCGGTGAGGATGCCGACAGCCAGAGCGATCAGTCCCGCATCTATGATGAACAGTGCTCCATAAATCGTGGAGTACCAGTCTGGCTCCAGCGACATGAACCAGTCGAGCGCCGCAAAACTCGTTGTCAGTACGAACAGCAGCAGGCCAGCCGCGCCCAGTTTGATCAGTCCACTGCGCTGTTCTGGTTTCGGGGCAGAGTCCCGCCGACCGGACCACGAGGAGACAGTCCAGGCAAGCACCGTCCAGACGACGAAATAACCCGTCGTCCGGCCGAAAAACGCCTGCGGATTCAGCCACATGGCCCTGTTGCCCAGCGTTTCGGCATCGACTCCGTACCACGGATAAATGTCCCCCAGCCGCAGCAGAACAGGGGCGAACGCCAGGCCCAGCAGGGGCAGCGTACGGGCCATGGCCTCAAAGGCGCGACTGGTCACCAGCCCCCAGCGTCCGGAGGTTGTCTGATGCAGGCACGCCAGGCCGAGCCCTCCGACTGCCAGTGTCCACCAGTAGGCCCAGGCGACGAGATACGCCCGCAGCACTGCCACCGGTGAACCGAACGCGACGGCTCCACCGACGGCGAGCAGTGCGGTACCGGCCAGCAGACCGACAATCTGCAGGCGACGTTCCCCGCGGGGACGGGAGTCACTCATGAGGTCTCCCCTTCCCGTCACCGGGGCTTTTCTCCACGGCAGTCGCTCGCTCGACCTCGGCCCGCAGCCTGTCGTCGACTTCGACGTGCTGGCCGATCTGCATCGCCCGAAGGTACGCGACGATTGCCCAGCGATCCCGCGGTGTAATCCGATCCGACAGCCGCGGCATTCGCCCCAGCCCATTCGTGATGACGTCGTAGATGTGACCGTGCGGAACCTCTCGCAGTCGATCGATGTGATACGAAGGTGGAGCGGGAAAACCGCGGGCGACAACAGTCCCGTCTCCGTACCCGGCAAGACCGTGGCACATGGAACAGAATGCGTCGTAGCGTTCCCGCCCCCGTTCGACAAACGCGCGATCAATGGTGATGTCATCAGGCCAGCTGGTTGCCAGTTGGCCGCCGACCTTCCCTTCGAAGAAGTGGACGTCGAGCCGGAGTCCACCGCGGGGCACTGTCCCTTCCACCGGCGGCCTCATCGCCAGTCCGTCTTCGAAGAACTCGCTGGTCTCATAGACCTCAAGTCTGGGCTGTTCATCCATCTCCTGGGAACAGCCGGCCAATGCGAGGAGCAGGAGGCTCGACACCAGCAGGGCCGCGTGCAACGGCTGCTGTCCGGGTGCAGCCCCGTAATACCAGCGCCGGGCCGGTGCTTCACGAGGGACCTGTCCCCGGGCGACCAGACTGGCAGAAGTCTTTGCTGGAGCGTGATGCATCACCTGGCGTCCACCTTGACCGGCAGCGGGGGCACGTCGTGAATCGCATGCGGGTTGAGCCCTTCGAGGAACGCCCGCGTTCGCTCCACGTCGAACTGTGAATCGTCACTTCGGATGGACAGGAAAAACCGGTCCTGCGAGGCGCGATCGAAGGCCGGAACGTTGAACAGCGGATGCCACGGTTCAGGCAGCCGATTCAGGGCCAGCATCCCCAGGACTGCCGCGGCCGACGCACCGAGAATGATGGCTTCAAAAGTAATGGGCACGAACGAGGGCCAGCTGTTCAGCGGCCGCCCGCCGATATCGAGCGGGTAGTCGACAGCCGACGTCCAGTACTGCAGTCCGAAGCCGGCGATTCCTCCCAGCACGCCGCCCGCGAGTGTCACCACCGATACCCAGCTGCGGCGGAACCCGACTGCCTCTGCTAAACCATGGACCAGATAGGGAGCGTATGCGTTCATCCTGCGGTAGCCGCTGGCGTATGCCGCACGGCACGCGGCGAGGAGTTCATCGTCGGTTTTGAACTCGGCCAGCCAGCCGAAGGTCTCGACACGGTCACGCAGTTCGACAGCCGTGTTCATGTCTGGCTCCCTTCGGACTTCGCGGCCGGTTCGTCGGCATGCTCTTCGACGAGCTCTCTCATTTCTGAGATGGAGATCACCGGCAGCACGCGTACGAAGAGAAACAGCAATGTCAGGAAAAGTCCGATGGTCCCGAGGTATGTCGACCAGTCCCAGAATGTCGCGGTGTAGTTCCCCCACGACGAGGGCAGGGCATCCCGGTGCAGGCTGGTGATCACGATGACATATCGCTCGAGCCACATGCCGATGTTGACGATGATCGAGAGCACGAACAGCAGCGGGACGTTCGCCCGCACCCGGCGGAACCACAGCAGTTGCGGAATCGCGACATTGCAGGCAATCAGAGCCCAGTAGGACATGCGGTAGGGGCCGAACATGCGGTTGAGCAGCATGAATAGCTCGGCATCGTGGCCGCCGTACCACGCCACAAAGTGCTCCATCAGGTAGCCGTAGGCGACAATCAGTCCGCTCAGCAGCATGACCTTCGCCATGTTGTCGAGGTGCTTCGCGGTAATCAGGTTCTGGAGTCCGTAAATGGCCCGCAGCGGGATCGACAGCGTCAGCACCATTGCAAAGCCGGAGTAAATCGCGCCGGCCACGAAGTACGGCGGGAAGACTGTCGTATGCCAGCCGGGAATGATGGAGACGGCAAAGTCGAAACTGACGATTGTGTGCACGCTGATGACGAGGGGCGTCGCCAGAGCCGCGAGCAATACATAGGCCTGATGGTATCGCTCCCAGTGGATCGCCGAACCGCGCCAGCCCATCGCAAGTGTTCCGTAGATTGCCCGCGTGATGGTGTGTTTCGCGCGATCGCGCAAAGTGGCGAGGTCGGGAATCAGGCCGACGTACCAGAACATCAGCGAGACGGTCGCGTAGGTGCCGACGGCTACCGCATCCCACATCAGGGGGCTGCGAAACTGCGGCCACATCCCGGTCGTCGCGGGGAACGGAAAGAAGTAGTAGATCAGCCATGGGCGTCCCACGTGCAGCAGTGGAAACAGGCCCGCACAGGCCACGGCGAAGAGCGTCATGGCTTCCGCGAAGCGGTTGATCGACGTTCGCCACTCCTGCCTCAGGAGCAGCAGAATGGCAGAGATCAGGGTGCCGGCATGACCGATTCCAACCCACCACACGAAATTGACAATTGCGAAGCCCCAGCCAACTGGCTGGTTAACTCCCCAGATGCCGATACCCCGCGCGAACAGGACGGTTACTGAAAGCAGAAGCAGCATCAGCAGCGAGAAAGAGAATGCCAGCGCAAGATACCAGCCCCGCGGTGTTCCGCGGGTGAGGACGATGCTGCTGATCTGATCCGTGACCGATCCGATTGTCTCGCCGGGCCGCAGAATGGCCGAGCGGGGCGGCTGCTCTGCTGTTTTGCCCTCAGTGCTCACGGTGTGCCCTCCCGTGGCCTTCCGCCTCGGCGAGTCGTGGATTCGGATTCGTCAGCCGGGCGGCATACGACGTGCGTGGCCGGGTGTTGAGTTCTTCGAGCAGCACGTAGTCCAGCGGGCTGGCTTTCGCGCTGCTGACCGCGGACTCCGGGTCCGCGATGTTGCCGAAGACAATCGCTTTCGTCGGGCAGGACTGCTGGCAGGCGGTGACCATTTCCCCATCGGGAATGACTCCGTCGCCATGAATCTGGGCGTCGATGCGAGCCGTGCTGATTCGCTGCACGCAGTAGGTGCACTTCTCCATCACGCCACGACTCCGAACGGTCACATTCGGGTTCGGGAGCAGGTTCAGCACCGGCAGATCGCCGCTGTACAGTTCATCGTTGTATTCAAAGAAGTTGAACCGCCTGACCTTGTAGGGACAGTTGTTGGAGCAGTATCTCGTCCCGACACAGCGGTTGTAGGTCATCTCGTTCAGGCCCTCGTCGCTGTGAGTTGTCGCGGCGACGGGGCATACCGGCTCGCAGGGCGCATGCTCGCAGTGCATACAGGTCACTGGCTGGTGGGCAATGCGGGGGTGTTCTGCTGATCCCTCGAAGTAGGTGTCGACCCGGATCCAGTGCATCTCCCGGCCGACCAGGACCTGATCGCGGCCGACAGTGGGAATGTTGTTCTCCGACTGGCAGGCCACCACGCAGGCATTGCAGCCAATGCACTGGGTGAGGTCGATCTGCATTCCCCACTCGTGCGGCTCGTAATCCGCCGGCTCCTCAACGGGATAGAATGAGGGGAGATCTTTCTGGTGGGAGCTCTGGTCGATCGTGTGATGATCGACATGCATGAACTGGGGATCGTCCGGGTGTTCGTTCCATTCGGCCACGGAGCCGCCACGCACGAGGTTCCGATGAACGATACTGTTCTCAACAAAGGATCCCGGCGGGGTCGAGGTGATCTGGTGGTGCAGCTGTGTCACCGCCAGCCTGTGCCGCCCCGAAGATCGCGTCAGCTGCGCTCCCCTGACGAATCCGCCTGATTCCGGGGGAAGCAGAGTGGTGATGTCGACCCCCACATCTGTACCAACACGGCCGGCGCGGCGACGTCCGTAACCCAGATGTACTGTGGCCACCCCGTGCGGCAGACCGGGCACGCGAACGGCCGGCAATGTCACCGTGTTCTTTCCCGCCTGGACTTCGACGAGGTCGCCGTCTCTGTCCGCCACCTGGTCAAATTCGAACGGGGACAACTGCAACGCGTTGCCCCAGGTCAGCGAAGTAAAGGGACGCGGGAGTTCCTGTAACCACGCATTATTGGCGAACCGGCCATCGAGCAGGTACGGATCGGGACGGATCACCAGCGTGAGGCCCTGTGAGTCCCCGGGAAACGTGAGGCTGGCGAGAGCGCCTTCGCGTGGTTCCACCTCGACCGGTTCCGGAGCGGAATCGGCAACGACTCCGTCGTGCAGGGCCGTCTGCCAGGCTGCTTCGAACCCGTCATCGCCGAGATTCTTCTTCCAGTAATCGCGAACGATCTCATATTCCCGGCGGGGCACTTCCTCGACGAGAGCATCGATCAGCGTGTGGACGCTGCGGCCATCGTACAACGGGGCGATGAGCGGCTGGACAATGGACGCGGTTCCGTCGATCGAGCGAGCGTCGCTCCACTCTTCAAGAAAATGTGATGCCGGCAGGTGCCAGTTGCACTCCGCCGATGTTTCATCCTGATACAGACCATGCCGGGCACGCCACCTGACCGAACCGAGAGCGGACCGGAAGCCGAGTTCCGCCGGCGCGTCCTGCACCGGATTTTTTTCGAGAATCAGCAGGGTGTCGACGGCCCCGTCCTGCATTTCGCCAACCAGTTGCCGCAGTTCGCCGAAGCCACTGGCCCCGGTCACTGGCGGGATGTACGAAACCGTTGTTCCCACTGCGCCGAGAGCGTGATTGATCGCCTGCACCAGCGCGTGGACTTCCGCGGCCTGGAACTCGCCGGCCACCACCAGAGCACCACCACCAGCGGCCTGCGAGGTGAGGCGATACCCCTGCAGATCGTTAGTTACTTCATCCAGAAAGGCCCCGTCGATTCCTGCGGGCAGGCTCCCGATTTCATTCTCCGAGACCTGAATTCCCAGCCGTCTGGCGATGTGTGCCGCGATACGGTGAATCGCGGCTGGCTCAACGGCGCGGCGGTGATCGGCTGCGGCCCCAAATGTGGTCCAGGTCGATTCGACAGCGTACAGCCGCGACATCGCAGCATGTCCGTCGTCGTCGGTGATGCGACGTCGCTGTGCGAAGCCACTGGAGTGCCGCAGATTCCCGGGCATCGTCCCGAAAAGATCTGCATCGAGCGAGAGGACGACGTCGGCCCGAGCCAGGTGGTATACCGGCTCCAGCGGCTGGCCGAACAGCAGTTCACAGCCGGCTCGAACCCCACTGCGATCGAGTGCCGAGTACTCGTACCACTTCGCTTCCGGGAATTTCCGGAGCAGTCGCTCCCGCTGGGCAATCAGTGTCGGGGAAGAAACCGGCCCCGAAAGAATGCGCAAACCGGCCCCCTTCCGGCCGGCCTGCTCGGCCAGTTGGGAACGGAGGTCCGTCCGGAATGAATTCCAGGAGGCGATGGTGCCACCGGTAGAAACGGCCTGAGAACGGTCGGGGTCATACAGCGAGAGCGTGTGAGACTGCAGAATGGCGTCGCTCGCGCCGCCGCTCGCCGGATGTTCGGGATTGCCTTCAATTTTGGTGGGCCGGCCGTTGTGGCTGGTGACGAGGATTCCTGTCCCGTGGCCGTCGAGCGGCGCGGTCGTCGCATACTGCAGCGGCTTTCCGCGTCCACCCTGCTCGGGGGTCCGCACATGAGCGACGATCTTCTCCGCGGGCTGACCACTGTCGCAACCGGCCGCACCTGCCAGCGCCATGGAAGCGCCCATCACCTTCAGGAAATTCCGCCGCGATTCAACATCTTCCAGAGACGATTCAGCGAAGGGGAACTCTTCCAGCAGCTCGTGACGCAGCCGCGAACCCCGCGGCACGGTCCCGGCGTCTTCAGGTTTTCGAAGGTCTCCGTTCACAGCGGTCGTCCTCAACGATGACAGTACGAGCACTGAGTGCGGCTCTGCAGATCGTGCGCTTTCAGCAGCAGTTCCGGGTCGATTTCCTTCGCTTCAGTATTCACCCAGTGCGGGTCAAATACAGCATCCCGCGGGCGGACGTGCTGCTCCGGATTTCTGTGGCAGTCGAGACACCACTCCATGTGCAGCGTCTCGGCCCGATAAGCCAGGGGCATCTCATCGATTTTGCCGTGGCAGCTCGTGCAACCGATGCCGGCATTGATGTGCACGCCGTGATGGAAATAGACGTAGTCCGCGAGGTCGTGCACCCGGGTCCACATAATGGGCGTGCCGTTGCGCTGACTCTCGTGTACCTGTGCCAGAATCGGACTGTCACGAAACAGAACAGAGTGACAGTTCAGGCAGACTTCCGTGGAGGGCATCCCAGCTGAAGCGTGTGTCTCCACCGTGTCATGGCAGAAGCGGCAGTCAATTCCGAGGTCACCGACGTGATGTTCGTGGCTGAAAGGAATTGGCTGCGGACGGACCACACCCTGGCCTGTCTGGTAGGGTGAACGAGCCAGAGCCCACCCGATGAACCCGATGAGGATAAGAATGAACACGAATCCGAAAATACTCAGACGCGAGATCGTGTTCATGCTGGGATGGAAAATTTGCGGCATTGCCCCTTCCCCGTTTGAGACAGTTCGATTCTAGAAGTGATCTCCGGTTCTTCAAGACCGTGTCTCTCTCGGGCAGCAAATTCTCAAAAGACGGAAAACTAAATCTCAACCGTTTGAGAAACCCCCCGTATCTCATGCGGATGTCTGCCTCCGCCAGTTGGGTGCCGGAAGTCATGAAACAGCGCAGCGGCGCATTCCGCCGGTTCCGATCGCCGCTGGTCACGGCACGGGGTGCATCGAATTCCTATCCCGCGGAGTAGCCGGCGATCAGTTGCTCAGGTCGTCAGCGCCGCCAGCGAGGGAACCCGGACGGACCCGTCCGACGGCCACGATGGCTTGAGCAGGAAACGTCGTAAGCTGGAACGGCAGCGCAGGACGCAGTACTGCGAACCACGGGCAGATTTCTCGTGATTCGCGACAAGTACCGCGCGGCGACGAGTTGCTCCGAGTCGACCGGACAGCAGCAGGAAGCGCTGCCCGCTCAGTCACGTCACCCGGGAGGGCTTCGGCAGCCGGGTCAGGTCGCTCACTGCCGGTGGGCGAGTTTTTGCACTTCCGCCCGATGCGGAATCTGTATCCTGTTCTCTTGCGGAAAAGTCAGCCTGAAGCCGATCCTGAAGCAGCCAGGAAGACCGGAAATGCACCGTAGTGTAAACAACGGTCACTTTCGGGTGGTTTGCCTGAACTGCACCAGCTGTATTGAATTACTGGCACCGGTTCTTCAGTTCGTCTTAGAGACTGTCCGGAAAGATGTTCTG
>JAGQPV010000254.1 GCA_020426545.1 Planctomycetaceae bacterium | reverse complement strand
TGTCGGCCTGCGGGCTGATGACCCCACGATTGCAGAACTCCTGAAGCCCATGGGCTATGCCACCGGGCAGTTCGGTAAGAACCACCTGGGTGATCGCGATGAGTTCCTGCCGACCATGCACGGCTTCGACGAGTTCTTCGGCAATCTGTACCACCTGAATGCTGAAGAAGAACCCGAGAATCGCAATTACCCCCGTGATCCTGAATTCAGAAAGAAGTTCGGCCCGCGGGGCGTGCTGCACTGCAAGGCCAACGGCGACGGAACACAGACCATCAAAGACACCGGTCCGCTGACGAAGAAGCGGATGGAAACCGTCGATGACGAAACGTCTGACGCCGCCATCGATTTCATCGGCCGGCAGGTGAAAGCCGGCAAGCCATTCTTCTGCTGGTGGAACGCCACCCGGATGCACTTCCGCACGCATGTGGCGGAAGAGCACCGCAGCGAACCGGGCCTGACCGCCCGCACCGAGTACGCCGACGGCATGGTGGAGCATGACGGCCACGTGGGCAAACTGCTGAAGACCCTCGATGACCTGGGCATCGCCGACAACACGATTGTGCTGTATTCGACCGACAACGGCCCGCACAAGAACTCCTGGCCGGATGCCGGACTCTCGCCGTTCCGCAACGAGAAGAACTCCAACTGGGAAGGCGCTTTTCGCGTACCGGCCATGATCCGCTGGCCCGGTCACATCAAGAAGGGCACCGTCTCGAACGACATCGTCAGTGGTCTGGACTGGATGCCGACTCTGCTGGCTGCTGCTGGCGATCCGGAGATCAAGTCGAAACTGCTCAAAGGGCACCGCATTGGAGAGACCAGCTACAAAGTGCATCTCGACGGTTTCAATCAGCTGCCCTACCTGACGGGCGAAGTCGACGCGAGTCCGCGTGAGTCGTTCTTCTACTTCAATGATGATGGTGGCCTGGTGGCACTGCGGTACCGCAACTGGAAGCTGGTGTTTGCCGAACAGCGTGTTCAGGGCACACTGCGGGTCTGGGCCGAGCCGTTCACCGAACTGCGGCTGCCGAAAATGTATGATCTGCGGGCCGACCCGTACGAGCAGGCGGATATCACGTCCAACACCTATTACGACTGGCTGATCGACCATGCCTTCCTGCTGGTTCCGGCTCAGACCGGTGCAGCGAAATTCCTGGAGACGTTCAAGGAGTTTCCGCCCAGCCAGCGGCCGGCCAGTTTCAGCCTGGATGAAGTGCTGGAGAAGCTGAAGGCCGGTGCCGGTTCCAACTGAGGCGGAGTGGCATCACAGACTAATGACCGACCGTGCCTGAGGGCTGGTCAGTCAGGACGCATTACAGTGTCTGCGGGGGAACAGCCCCTTCTATCGGGAGGGGCTGTTTCCGTGTTTCTCCTGAAGTGCCGGAATTCGTGAGTGACCCCATGAAATTTTCCTGTGCCGTCATCGCTGGTCTGCTGCTGGGTGCCGGTTTGACCGGTCAGGCTTCCGCGGAAAACGATCGCAGCGGGGCGAAAGATTCGCTGCCATCCTGGAATCATGGGCCGGCGCGGAAAGCTGTTGTGGAGTTCGTCGAGCGGGTAACCCGTGAAGGCGGCAGCGATTATGTTCCACCCGCCGAGCGAATTGCCGTCTTCGACAATGACGGTACCTTGTGGAGCGAGCAGCCGATGTACGTGCAGCTGGCGTTCGTTCTCGACCGCATCGCTGCGATGTCGCCCGAGCACCCCGAGTGGAAGGACAAACAGCCGTTCAAAGCCGTGCTGGAACGCGACATCAGGACGGTCGCCGCGAGCGGAAAGAAGGGGCTGGTGGAACTGCTGATGGCCACCCATGCCGGCCTTACCACCGAAGAGTTCGAGCGGGTCGCAGGCGAGTGGATTGCGACGGCCCGGCACCCGAAGACCGGCCGCCCGTATACGGAGATGGTCTACCAGCCAATGCTCGAACTGCTGGCATACCTGCGGGCCAGTGGGTTCAAGACGTATATTGTTTCGGGTGGGGGAATCGAATTCATGCGGCCCTGGGCCGAGAAGACCTATGGAATTCCTCCAGAGCAGGTGATCGGCAGCAGCATCCGCACCAGATTCGAAGTGCAGGACGGCAGGCCCGTGATCCTGCGGCTGCCGGAGGTCGACTTCATCGACGACAAAGAGGGGAAGCCGGTTGCGATTAACCGGTTCATCGGTCGGCGGCCGCTCGCCGCTTTCGGCAACTCTGACGGTGATTTTCAGATGCTGCAGTGGACCACCGCCGGCAGCGGTCCGCGGCTGGGGCTGTTCGTCCACCATGACGATGGCGAACGGGAAGTGGCCTATGACCGGGAATCGCACATCGGGCAGCTGAACCGTGGCCTCGATGAAGCCGACCGCCATGGGTGGGTGGTACTGAGCATGAAGCGGGACTGGAAACAGGTGTTCCCGGTACAGAAACCATAGCGTACGGCTCAGCGAACGGAGGCCGCCGACTAGAAGCGGATACCGCCACCCGCACCGGCGAACAGGTCGTCGGCCTCGTCGCTCAGTCCTTTACCGATCCGGAAATCGATCACCAGGTCGTCCGTCAGCAGGTAATCCAGGCCCACGTTGACGAACGTCAGCACCTGCTCATCGCGCAGACCATTAGTCCACAGGGTGTACCACTCCAGGTACAGTTCACTCTGTTCAGTCAGCTCGAAACCCAGAGCGGCCGACTGCGCAATGGCGACAAAATTCTGCTGCTCCCCTTCCAGCTGGCCGCCCAGAGAGTATTCTCCGGCGGCGTTGGTGGCAAAGCCTGTCGAGCCGGCGAGATTCACCCCTTCAGCGATCTCCCAGGCATAGACGTAATCGACGCCGAGTTCCACACGATCGGTGGAGAAGTCATCTCCGCCCGAGGGGATGGTGCTGATCACCCGCAGGGCGCTTTCCGGCTGCCATCCGCAGGGTTCTGAAATCTGAAACTTGAAACCCCAGCGAATGTCTTCCGAACCCTCGCGGTCATCCAGTTCTTCCTCGCCATCGCGAAACTGTGAGACATAGTTCATCCGCACCCGGAACTCGATGTCGTCTGTCAGGCCATAGCGGATTACAGTTTCCGGCAGAGTATGCGACTGTTCGATTTCGTCGTCGTAGTCCCGGTAAAAGTAAGTATAACCGGATTCAATCTGCAGTGTTCCGCGCGTCACGGTGCGGGGTGACTGCGTGAAGTCATGCCGGTCGGTTTCGATCGGATCACGTTCCCCGCTGGCACCCGCCGACAGCCACACTGGCGGGCTTCCCTCGAAAGGAAACAGCTCCGCCTCGGGCTGCACCGGCAGACGATTCGGGACCTCCTGGGCGGCAGCGGTCAGACTCCATGTCACCAGGAGCACGGCAGCGGTTGCCAGCACACGGGGACTGCATGATGAATCGCGGAGCAATCGACGGGCTGCCGGCATTGAAGGTCCCTCCCTGAAGATCCTGTCAGCTGTCAGTTGCTATCGGTCATCTCCGGTTTTCCGAACGCGCCGAATCTGCCAGTGATCAGTTTCAGGGGGTTGAACTCTGCGGATTCTCCGGCCGGCAACGTTTCCTGTGAACGGGCAGTCTGGTCGCACCGTGTCTGATGACAATCAATCATTCCGGGAATGGCGGGCCGGGCCATTCTCC
This sequence comes from Planctomycetaceae bacterium, assembly GCA_020426545.1. Classification (GTDB taxonomy): domain Bacteria; phylum Planctomycetota; class Planctomycetia; order Planctomycetales; family Planctomycetaceae; genus JAGQPV01. The sequence continues at coordinate 4,292 of JAGQPV010000254.1, read as the reverse complement.
GCCCACATGTCTGCAGGGGCTTTCAGTTGGGGGTACGTCCAGAAGCATGAGCCGAGTATTTCCCCGGTTCTCACTCCGGTTGCGTTCGGGCTGACGTTTGCCTGGCGAACCACGCCGCGACATCCCTTATCTGCTCCGGCTTCATTCGCCCGGCGATAGGCTGCATGACATGTGCATATTCCGATCCGCCGCGGCGGGCTTCGTGAAACAGCTCCAGCTGCTGACGCAGGTACCATTCCTGCTGTCCGGCGAGCAGTGGATGGTGGCCGTTTCGCGGGTGTGCTGTCGGCCCGTGACAGTCGATGCAGGCAGGAATTTTCTCGTCGGGAATGCCGTGCTCGGCGATCTGCCGGCCTCGTTCCAGAGAGGCCGCCAGGTCGGCGTCTGCTGGTTCCGACTGGGAAGCGTTCTCCGGAGTGCCGGGCCGCAGTGCTCGGCCGGTGGACGTTGATCCGTAGAATTCGGCCAGCCGGCGAAAATCGTCCTCGCGAATCGCGGCCGCGACGGGTTCCATAATGCCGCTGTGCCGTGTTCCACGGGCATAGGCCTGCATGGCGGACGTCAGGTAATCCGCATGCTGCCCCGCCAGGCTGGGAAAGGCTCCGTCACCCCGTCCCGTTCCGTCGATTCCGTGGCAGTCGGCGCAGAGCCGGCGGGCGAGCTGTCGCACATCGTCTTCCGTACGGGAACTGCTGCCATTCGTACCGGCTTCCGCTGCAGCCCGACCGACGGGTTCAGCGGATACCAGCTGCCAGTATTCCTCCTCGTCGAGTTCCGGCATTGTCAGCAGAAAGGCGGTGACCGCCCAGACTTCGTCGTCCCGTTGCTGCGTGGGCCAGGCCGGCATTCCGGTGAACTTCACCCCATGCTTGACGATGTAAAACAGTTCCTCGGGCGACCACTCGGGGATGACCGGGGGCAGATAAGTCGGGTGGGGAATCATCGCCAGGGGCACGCGGGGCTGGCGTCGTTCGGGGCTGCCATGGCAGGGCCGGCAGCTGATGTGATAGTGCCCTGCCCCGCGCAGAATCAGCCCCGGATCGTCGAGCGGAGGCGCTTCGATGCCGGCTGCGTGCGTTGAGACCGAACGGCCCATCGAGAAGTTCAGAAACCAGGCGGTAATGGGCCAGTGCCCCGAACTGGCTTTGATCGGCATGATGCCCGAAGCGGCCACCAGAAATCCGCCCACCGGCAGCGCGATCAGAATGGCGGCCCCCCAGTACCACAGCCGTTTCTTCGAAATGCTGCCGTGCGCGTCAGTCGGAGGGCGAGATGCTTCAGGTTCCGGTGCAGGTCGGTCGTCCGGTGGTGGCACCGGCCCGCCGGCAGTTGCCGCCGCGCAGGGAATGCTGATGATCCGCCACAGGTCAAAAAGCCGCCGGGCAAGAATCCGTCGCATGCTGGTCAGGTTCCGTTTCATGCCGGTTCTCCCGCGGAAATTTCACGTTCGTCGAGCAGCCGGAGCGTCAGCCATAACCCTCCGACTAAATAAGTGGCACCGCCCACCAGCAGCATGATGGCTCCACCCAGGTGCTGGTCGTCCAGGGGGTTCAGTCCGCCGACGGGCAGCGGGGTGCTGACCGGGCCAATCGACAGGCGTGCTGTCAGTCCCGGAGGCAGACACAAGGTGGCAGCCACTTCCGGATCGGACAGGTCGAGCGTGGCCGGCCCCGCCTGGGCGGAGGTGGCGGAAGTGGCCACTTCGACCGGGTGATAGAACAGGGGCCGCGGCGACAGGGCCAGCAGAGCGCCCAGCAGGGTCATGTGCATTGAGGTCAGCAGCAGGCCGATCACTCCCGCACCACTGCGGCTGCCTTCCAGCCGGTGGCCACCGAAGGCGGACAGCCACATCCACAGGCCGCTGGCCAGAAACAGCCCCTGTTCAACCGGCAGTCCACCGGGCACGTAGCGGGCCAGATGGTGCAGTCCCGGTGTATGCCACGCCCAGACGATGACCAGTTCCAGAATCGAGGCGGGTACGGGAGCGAACAGCCGCGGAGCGAGCGGCACCGGGTCCAGCCGAGTTCCCGCCACACCCAGAGACAGCAGTGGAGCGGCAACTGCGACGACCGCCATGTGCATGGTCATGTGAGCGAAGAAGGCGGAACGGGCCATTTCCGGCAGTGGCCCCAGCCAGGTAACGGCCAGAACCATGATGCCCAGAATCAGCGACAGATGTTGCAGCACGGTCTCGCTCCGCATCAGTGACAGGTTCGCACGAAGACTGCGACCAGTGCCACGAAGATTGTGGCGACCACACTGAGGCCGGAAAGCAGCAGAGTCGCAAAGCCCAGAAACCGGTGCCGGTCCTCCGGCGAGTCGAAATCATGCGGCAGCGAAGCATCGCCGTACTGCTGGCGTTTCCAGCCGGTCCATGCGGTGACAGCAATACCGGCCAGTGCAACTGCCGTATAAATCGCGATCAGCAGTCGGGCGTTCCACAGAGTTCCATCGCGGCCGGCGTACTTCTCGCACCAGACCGCCGCTGTGATGTAGCTGGCCAGAAAATGAACCGCCCAGATGGTCGGTGAGATGGTCAGCATCCACAGACTCTGATTCTGTTCGCGAATTTCTTCCGGCGGGCGAGGAGTGTTCTGGCTGTTCATGCCGTGCGCCGCCTTTCTCGGAGAATGTCTCAACCGTCCTGTGCCTGGCCGCTGCCCCGGTGCTGAGCTGGTCTGAGAGCCGCCGCTGCTGCTGACGCTGCGGATAGTTCAGGCCACCAGCGGGAACCCGGCGATCACGGCCACGGTGATGGCTGTGGTCAGAGCGGTGAAGTGCCAGTAGAGAGTGACGTTGCAGATGTCGATGTCATAGCGGGCAGTCATCCGGCCGCAGGCCCGCCGGGCAATACAGTACAGCTGCATGACGAGGCCGACGACGGTATGCATCGCCGTCCACAGCACCAGTACCCACACCGTGGCCGGATACACATGGCTGGTGGGTTCCAGGCCGGTCAGCCAGGGGCCAGCCAGCAGCGCGGCCGATCCACCGGCGGCCAGCAGCCCGGCAAGAGCCAGTCCGCCATAGTAGAGTGTCACGTGGTCCGTGCGGTTCCAGTGACGGGCGAAGATGGTGAGTCCCCAGCTGGACAGCAGCATGCCGGCTGCCAGCATTGGCCAGAAGACACCCGGACCACCCGCCGGATCGGGAGGGAAATCGTCCCGGGCCGTCCAGTAAAAGAAGTAACCGAAGATCAGCGAGATGAAGGCCGTCATGTCGCCCAGCATGGTGATAAACATGGCCCACCAGCCGACTGAGTCGGGGCCGGAAGAATACAGCGGGAGCGTCAGGCCGAGGCCGACATATTTTTCAGGTTTCTCGGGGATGGTCGATGTTCCGTTCCACATCCAGATGCCGATGACCACGAGGCCGGCAATCCCGCTGGTGAGTGCCGACCACCACCAGTGGTACGTGGACAGGATGAAGAACCCGCCGGTGAAGACGGCAGCAATCATCGCGAGAAACGTCGGCCCGGGGACCCGCAGGCACTGGATGGGCCGGGCATCGATCACGCTGGTCACGAGTGTTTCCCGCAATCCCTCTTCGGCATCCGGGAGGAAAAAGCGGCCCTCGTCGACATCCCGCAGAAAGTTCGGCTGATCCCACAGGGGATATCGTCCATCGATCTCCGGGATGGACCGCGTCCCCCACGGTTTGTCGGGTATCTCCGCCATCCACTCCAGTGTTCCGCCGCCCCAGGGGTTGCGTTCAGAGTAAGGCTGATTCCTCCGCGGGCGGACGACATCAATCAGGAAAATCAGAAACCCGCCCGCCAGGATAAAGGCACCGACGGTGGAAATCAGATTGAGCGTATCGAACCCCATATCGGCCGGGTAGGTGAAGACTCGCCGGGGCATTCCCAGCATGCCCGTCAGGTGCATCGGGAAGAAGGTGATGTTAAAGCCGGCCATCATAATCCAGAAAGCATAACGGCCTGCCCGCTCGGAGAGTTTCTTCCCCCTGGCCAGCGGGAAGAAGTAATAGAAGCCGCCGATAATTGGAAACAGCGTGCCACCCACCAGAACATAATGCAGGTGACTGACAATGAAGTAGGAATCGTGGGCCTGGAAATCGAACGGCACCAGGGCCACCATCACTCCGGTCAGCCCGCCGATGACAAAGGTGGCCAGCCCGCCAAGGACAAACAGCATGGCTGTCGAGCGGACGACCTTCCCTGTCAGGAGTGTCGCCAGGAAACAGAAAATCTGTACGCCGGTTGGTATGGCGACCGCTTCCGATGCCGCGGAAAACAAACCCAGCGAGACGCCCGGCAGCCCCGTGGTAAACAT
>JAGQPV010000253.1 GCA_020426545.1 Planctomycetaceae bacterium | reverse complement strand
AGTTTCTCATTGTGCCGGATATTGCGTCGGACAGGGAATCGGGCCGTTGCGGCAGTCGCTGGAGTTACAGCTCCCGGTGGGGAGTGCCGAGGTTCAGTTCAAACGCCACCAGCTGGAACACCGACAGAAAGCGGCTGGTGGAAACCAGCGTCGATCGTTTAATCGCCCGGCCTTCCGCCAGCGGGCCCAGTCCCAGTTCCCGCAGTCGCGGGTTGCGGCGAATGCTTTCCAGCAGCTCCCGCGGATCAGTCAGGCCCAGCTCGAAAGCCAGTTCTTCCAGTTCCAGGTCTTTCTGGTACAGCCGGGCCATCGCTCCCACGGGTTCTTCAAATGAGGTGATTTCGCGGCTGCTGTCCGGCCCCACTTTCAGAAACGGGCCGGTGGCCTGTTCCATCGCTTGCAGAAATCGCTGCGAGTCTTCCTCCAGCAGGCGATCAATTTCCTGCTGCTCCGGCACCAGGCGGCGGGTTTTCAAACCGGCGGCACCACCCAGGGCGATACCGAACCGCATGGCATCGCGAAACCGCTTCATGCCTTTGTCGTGGCAGGAGATGCACGACAGCCCGTTGAGTACTTCCGTCGTGCCGGCTGTTTCAGTCAGGTCGCGGACCACCTGGATGGGGCCGGTGGTAATCCGGTTGCCGGCCGCGTCAGACAGATAATAACCCTGCAGCCCGTTCGGCAGGTTAAAAATCATTTCCCCGCCGTCGTGGTCGAACGCGAACTGACGGAAATCCTCGTCGGCTTCGGCTCCCTCTTCAGCGGTCCGGCTGCCGGCGGCATCCTCCGGTCCCAGCGGGAAGCGGAACAGATTCCGGCGGTCCTCACTGCCGGCGAAGTCGTAGCTTTTCCAGTAAGCCCCCAAACGGGCCGGGTGACGGTCGACCAGCCGGTTATGGCGGGAAACGCCACTTTCCGAGAAGCCCGCCCGGACGAGGCGGTCCTTCCGGAAGTCCTGCTGCACATCCACGCCCAGCTGTTCTTCCAGCTGTTTCACGTTCTCCGGCAGGTTGAGCAGCCGGTAATACAGTTCCGGACGGGCGGCCGTGTCGAGGAACCAGTCGGCCCGAATCACGGGTAGAGGTGTTCCCGCCAGTTCCGTCGCCCGGGTGGCTGCTTTCCGCAGGTTGTCGTTCGGATGCACATTATACGTCAGGCCGAAGGGGTACGGGCTTTTCCGTTCCGCGGGGGCTGCGTCCGCGGCCTCACTGGTGCTGTCGGTCAGGGTGACACCGGCCAGAATTTCGTTCCACAGCTGCCGCTGTTCCCAGCCCACGTCCCGCAGGTCAATTCGCAGAATCGTCTGCTGCGGGTCAATCGGTTCGGGCAGAACGATCTCGGCCTGCAGGCTGAGACTGTTGATCAGTTTGGATAAGGCCGCCCGGGCCATTCGCAGTTCGGCGTCCTCCACCGGTCGTCCGGTGCGGCCTGTCCGCCGGGCAAGCTGATTATTGTGCAGATTGACCAGACTGAAATAACGCAGGAACGGGCGGTCCTCTGGACTGGCTGCTTCCAGGTCCTGCACGAGATACGAGAACACGTCGGCCGGCGTCAGTGGAGTGCGTTCTTCAACCAGAGGCACGGCCGGGGCCCCCTGTTCAATCCACTGCTTCAGAGTATCCAGCTCGTCCGCGGAGGGCTGCGGCTGGCCGTCCGGTGGCATCGACTTCGCCACGCCGGCGACGTCCCACACCAGCGAAGCGGTCAGGTCGCCGGGAGTGACATACCCGAGATCGGCGTCCGTCAGGATATCGTGCCGCAGCACGTTGAGGCCTTCGATCTCGAATTTCAGCCCGTGGCAGCGGTAACAATACTGCCTGAGAACAGCCGTGGCGCGGCGGGCCAGCAGGTCCGATTCCGAGTAGGCGGACAGTTCCTCGGCTGGCACAGTCTCCGCAGCGGCTCCGGCCCGTGGCAGGATCGCGAGGCCCGCAACCACGGCCAGCAGCAGCATGCTCCGCAGCATCACCACGGGCAGTACGGCACGCAGCCGGGTGCTGGCAACTGGTGCGAGGCTCATCAGCACCGCGGTTCGGGAAATCGTCATCGGACTGGCTCCAGGCAGGATGCAGGCTGGCAGCCCGCGGTTTTCAGGGAACGGTTCGGCCGGCCGGGCCACATTCGGCCCGGTGCTGGCGCTCCGTCTGCAGGCTGAAGCGGATTACCGAGGGAACTGTTACGGCCAGGCTGCCCGTCCGCCCGAATTTTTGTTGGCGGTGGAGAATCTCACGGTGCCCGGCCGGCTGTGCAGCGTTCTGCTGGCGGTTGCGGTCGGGCGTTCCTGCCGGGTGAATTCCACTGGTGAAAGTCCCCCGGCCGATACATATCGGAAATTGCGTCCAGCATAATTCTCCGGACTGCTTGAATTATGGGCAGATGGCTGCCCATGTTGAGGGCACGGGGTTCGGGTTTGAGCGATTGACCGGGCCGGCACCACGGCGGAATGACATTCTGGCCCGCCCCTGTCCGACTTTTGCGTGGAAAATACTGGCAAACCGGCTATATTGGTCGGCAGTGCGGTGGTGTCAGTGAAACCCTGCAGCGGGGCCCCTGCTGGCGGTTCAGCGCGAGCCAGACACAACCAGTCTGTCTGGACTGATGCCCTCCGCCGGGCAGTCTTCGATCCCGATTCAGTAATTGTGAGGCAGCAGCAGTGGCGACTGTGACAGAATGCAATCTCGCGGGCGGTCTGCCGGGAGTCATCGGCTCCAGCGAGGTGATGCAGTCTGTCTGTCAGCTGACCCGCCAGGTTTCGGCCTCGTCGGCGACGGTGCTGCTCACCGGTGAAACGGGAACGGGCAAGGAGCTGATTGCCCGGGCGATTCACGAGCTTTCTCCGCGTTCGTCCGGGCCCTATATCCGGGTCAACTGTGGTGCCCTCAGTGAAAGCCTGCTGGAAAGCGAACTGTTCGGCCATGTGAAAGGCGCCTTCACCAGCGCTCACGAAAACCGTACCGGCCGGTTTGAAGCAGCCCACGGCGGGACGATCTTTCTCGATGAAATCAACTCCGTCAGCTACACGTTGCAGGTCAAACTGCTGCGGGTACTGCAGGAGCAGGAATTTGAGCGGGTCGGCGATACGCGAACCATTGAGGTCGATGTCCGGATTGTGGCGGCCACCAACCGCGACCTGCTGGACGAAATCGAAGCCGACCGTTTCCGCGAAGACCTGTACTACCGGCTGAACGTGCTGCCGATCGATGTTCCGCCGTTAAGGGACCGGCAGGACGATATTTCGCTGTTGCTGGAATTCTTCGCCGGCATGTATGCCGCCAGCAACCAGCGGCCGGAGCCCTCCATTCCCGCGGCAACCATCCAGCTGCTGCAGGGGTACGACTGGCCGGGCAACGTCCGCGAGCTGCAGAACTACGTCGAGCGGGCGATTGTGCTGGCTCCGGGAAACCAGCTCACGCCGGATCTGTTTCCTCCGCATGTCGTGGGCGGCGGGTCCGCCCGCACCACAGCCATTCGCCCCCGCCGCGGTCGCGATGTCGAGTCGGTCACCCGCGAACTGGTCGGGCTGACCATGCAGGCTGCCGGCCCCGGTGCCGAGAATCTGCATGAGTCGACCGTCAGCCGGGTCGAGCGGGAACTGCTGCTGCAGGTACTGCGGGAGTGCCAGGGTGTGCAGACGCGGGCCGCGTCCCGCCTGGGCATCAACCGCAACACGCTGCACAAGAAGATCGACGAATACGGCCTCGGCGACGAATCCCGCTGAGCCGGGCTGACTCAGCCCCGCGGAAGCGTTCCGCAGGTGGCACTGGCAGCTGGCCGGCCCGTGCCTTATCTTCTGCACTTCTCATCTTCGCAGGGCCGGCTGTGGCGGCCGTTCGCTTCCGGATGATGATCTGACCGCGTGCGTCCGGACAGGGTCCGGCTGCGGTGGATGTCTCCCCTTTTGCTGCCGATTCGACATGACAACACCTGTTTCGCCGCTCGACTGTCTGTGCACCGGCCTCCTCGTGGCCGACCATATCTGTGAACCCATCCAGCGGCTGCCCGAACCGGGGGAACTGATCGTCACCCCCCGCATGGAGCTGTCGGTGGGCGGTTGCGGGGCCAATGTCGCGGTGGATCTGGCCCGGCTGGGCCGCAGAACCGCTATTGCCGGTGCCGTGGGCGATGATATTTTCGGGGAATTTCTGTCGAAGTCGCTGCAGCGGGCGGGCGTCGATACCAGCCCGCTCGCCGTGATTCCCGACTGCGATTCCTCTGGCAGCCTGGTCATCAACTCCGCGGGAGAAGACCGCCGCTTCATCCATTCCGTCGGGGCGAATGCTTACTTTACCGCCACCAGTGTCGACCTGGCCCTGCTGCAGGCGGCGAAGGTGGTTTATCTCGGCGGGTACCTGCTCTGTCCCGAACTGACAGCTGCCAGCGTACGGCAGATGTTCGAAACGGCCCGTCAGGCCGGAGCGATCACCGTGCTGGATGTGGTGCTTTCCGGACCGGGAGATTACCGCCCGCAGCTGGAAACCGTCCTGCCGGTGACCGATGTGTTTCTGCCCAATAACGACGAGGCCCGCCTGCTCACCGGTCTGGACGATCCCGTGGAACAGGCCCGGTTTCTGCAGCAGCTGGGCGCTCAGACGGTCATCATCACCTGCGGAGAAAGCGGCAGTGTGACAGCTCACCCGGGCGGGCTGCTGCACGCGGCCCGGTTTGAAGTCCCACTGGTCGACGGAACGGGAAGTGGCGACGCCTTCGCCGCGGGATTCATTCACGGTCTGATCGACAATCTGCCCCTGGCCGACTGCCTGCACCGGGGCGCGGCCCTGGGAGCCAGTGTGGTCACCCGGGCCGGAGCAACCACCGGTGCCCTCACCCGCCCGGAACTGGATGACTTCCTCGCCAGTCACCCCCTGCAGTCGAAGCCGCTGTAATCATCTGCCGGCGGGAAAGTGTCCGGAAATGCCGGCTGCAATGTGGTCGTGTGTGCACAATGGGCGGTCTGCAACCATGTGACCAGGGGCGTCGAGCGATTTCAGACACTGTGCGGACGTTTCCTTTACGGGGAATCAGGACAGCGCTTGCCGGCTGCGAACCGCACGAGTAAACTGCAAGGCTTGAGCGAGTGCAGCGCCAGCCTCAAGGTCCGGAGTCTGTGGCCAGTCAGAGTGTACTGTTCTCTATCAGAATGGTGCGGTTCTGAGGGAAGGCTCCAGCCGGTTCAGGCCTGCACCGGGCGGCAGGTTCTGTACGGTATCCACTGGTAATTTCTCTTGAGAGTCTGGCCGCGGGTGGTCTTCTCCCAGTTCCGGGTGAAGCAGCCTGGTCAGCAACATTTTTCTGCGACAGCCATCCAGCGGCAGAACGAAGGACGATTCCGATGAAGAAGGGGATTCACCCGGAATACAACTCTGTTGTGTTCATGGATACTTCCACCGGCCACAAGTTCCTGATGCAGACCACTCTGACATCGAAGGAAACGATCGAGTGGGAAGAAGACGGTAAAGAATACCCGCTGGTGAAGGTCGATATCAGCTCGGCTTCCCACCCGTACTTCACCGGTAAGATGAAGTTTGTCGACGCGGCTGGCCGGGTCGAGAAGTTCCAGCGGAAGTACAACTGGGACAAGCGGAACAAGGCGGGTGCCGCCAAAGCCGACGAAGCTGCTGCCGAATAGGTTGGCCGGCGAGCAGGGCGGCTCTGGTTGCAGTGCCGCTGCGCAGTCTTCGGTTGTTGTGGTTCTTTGTATTGCAGGCGGGCTCCGGCGGCCGGCCTCATCATCGGGCACGGGGTTTCAGCACCTGTCCGGAAGTCTGTCGTCGCCTGTCATCGTCTGATGCCGGGAACGACCTCCTCACAGCCTGCTGTGAAGAACAGGATTTCCGGCAGGTTCTCACCACAGTGCCCGACAGACAGTGGCGGACGCCAGTCGGCCGGTTGGCGTCCCGGACTGAACGATTCCATGTTTCCCAGCCTTGAGGCCCGCCTGCAGCGATTCGAGGAGCTTGAGCGACAGCTACAGTCTCCGGAAGTGCTGTCCGATGTGACTCGCTCGATTGAGATCACCCGCGAATACGGTGGCCTGAAAAAGGTGGCCGCGGCGGTGCGGGAGTACCATCGGCTGGAAGAGGAAATCGCCGCTGCCACGGAAATGGCGGAAGAAGAGTCCGATCCGGAAGCCCGGAAGTACGCTCAGTCCGAACTGACGGCTCTCAAAAAGCAGCTGGCCGTGCTGGAAACCGAGCTGGAAGACATTGCCACTTCCGGCGATTCCATTACCCGGGGCGGGCTGATTCTGGAAGTTCGCGCGGGAACCGGCGGCGAGGAAGCGGCTCTGTTCGCCCGCGACCTGGTCAACATGTATCTCCGCTACGCCGATGTGCAGGGCTGGAAGCAGGAGATTCTCGAGTCCAGCCACAGCGATATGGGCGGCTTCAAGGAAGTCGTCATTGCCATTTCGGGCGAAGGCGCATTTCACCAGCTCCAGTTCGAGAGTGGCGGACACCGGGTGCAGCGGGTTCCCGAAACGGAAACCCAGGGCCGTATTCACACCAGCGCCGCCACTGTCGCTGTGCTGCCGGAAGCCTCGGAGGTCGAAGTCCACTTCGGGCCGGATGACCTGCGGATCGATACCTTTCATGCCAGCGGCCCCGGCGGGCAGAAGGTCAACAAGACGGAAAGCGCTATTCGCATCACCCACCTGCCCACCGGCACGGTGGTGCAGTGCCAGGACGAGAAAAGCCAGCACAAGAACAAAGCCAAGGCCATGCGGGTGCTGCGGGGCCGCGTGCTGGAAGCCAGGCAGAGACAGGTGGACGCGGAACGGGCCGACCAGCGGCGAACGCTGATCGGGTCGGGAGACCGCAGCCAGCGGGTGCGGACGTACAACTTCCCTCAGGGACGCGTGACCGATCACCGCATTGGTCTCACCCTGCACAAGCTGGATCAGATCATGGCGGGCGAGCTGGACGACCTGATCAGCGGCCTGCTGGAGTTCGACCGGCAGGAGCGGCTCAATCGCGACTGGAAGGCCGAAGGCGGTGACTGAGCTCCGTCTGCGCGGGCCAGGCTGCAGCAGGGTGGTGGCAGCTGGCGGGAAATGGCAGATCGCCGGACAGCCTCAACCCCTGACCGGAAATCCGGGCCATGCTCTGCCTGATGCGGTTTATTTCCAGTCGCCTCTCAGTATCTGGCGGGTGACGGCAGGTGTCCGAACAGCCTCTCTATTGAGCCTCTGGCTGCTCTGGCGACTGCAGGCAGTGCACCGGAGGCTGGCGTGAGTACCGAGACCTGGACAGTTCAGCGAATTCTGGACTCCACCACCGACTACCTCCGCACTCACGGCAGCGAATCTCCCCGGCTGGAAGCGGAAATTCTGCTGGCTCATTCCCGCGGCTGCCGACGGATTGAGCTGTATACCCGCTATGCCGAGGAACTGACGGATACCGAACGCACCACCATGCGGGAACTCGTCCGTCGGCGGGCGAAGGCTGAACCGGTGGCCTATCTGGTGGGGCACCGGGAGTTCTATGCGCTGGATTTTCAGGTCACGACTGATGTCCTTGTGCCCCGCCCGGAAACCGAAACCCTGGTGCTCGGGCTGCTCGATCGGGCCGACAGAAAACAGCCCGGCCGCGTGCTCGATCTGGGCACGGGCAGCGGCTGCATTGCCGTCACGGTGGCTGTCAACTGGCCACTGGCCGCTGTGACAGCGGTTGATCTCAGTCCGGCGGCCGCGGAAGTCGCCCGCCGCAATGCGAAGCAGCACAAAGTGGAAGACCGCCTGGAAGTGCTCGTGGGCGACCTGTATGAGCCCCTGCCCGCACAGTCGCGGTTCGATTTCATCGCCAGCAACCCGCCCTATATTCGCACGGATGAGATGGCCGGGCTGCCCGCCGACGTGGCCGGCTACGAGCCGCACCTCGCGCTCGAAGGCGGAACCGACGGCATGGACT
>JAGQPV010000252.1 GCA_020426545.1 Planctomycetaceae bacterium | reverse complement strand
CGGCAACCGGGGTCTCGGCGCAGTCCGCGGATCCCGACTTCCAGGCAGCCCTCCGCGAAATGCGCCGCGACCTGGATGACCTGCAGTATGAGAACATGCTGCTGAACCAGCGGCTGCAGCATGCTGCGGCACCTTCTGCCGGAAGCACTTCGCCCGCGGCGGGCAGAATTCTGCTCGCAGGGGCGGAAATCGTGGAGTCAGGCCCTGTTTCCAGCGACTTTTCGCAGCCATTCTCGACGGTCGATGAGCCCCGCTACCCGGACAATTTCGCGATCGCGGACAGCGGCAGCCCGCTGATTACCCGGGAAACACCCGGTCGCCGGTTTCACGTGACCACCGAATGGCTGTACCTGCGGGTGAACCGCAACGGACTGGACTACGCCACGCTGAACTCGGATGGAATCAATACGACGACCCCGCAGACATTTACCCTGGGGCCGACCGAGCTGTACCACATCGAACCGAATCTGGATTCCGGTTTACGGCTGGGCCTGGGTTACCGCACACAGAGCGGCGTGAACCTCGGGCTGACCTGGACAACCTACAGCAGCGGGGAAAGTGATGTGCTGTTCGACCCGACGGGCGCCGGCGATGGCACCCGGCAGCATGGGGACAACAACTACTTCCCCGATGCGGGTGACGGGAACGGGCTGCTGCTGGCCCACAGTCGCTACGGCTTCGATCTGGATGTGATCGATCTGGATGCCGGCCGGGAATTCGCCCTGCGGGACGGGCTGTCGCTGCAGCTGTTCGGTGGCCTGCGAATCGCCGACCTCCACCAGCGGATGGACACCAGCTACCTGGCGATTTTCGGTGACGGGGAAGCCCTTTTTCTGAAGGAAAAGTCCGACGTGAAAGCATTCGGCTTTTCGGCGGGCACGGGCGTTCGCTGGAATCCCTGGCGAAGGCTGGGCTTCTTCGGCCGGTTGCGGGGCAGCCTGATGGCAGCCAGCACCGACCGCAGCATGTATGAGCGGGCGGAAGGTCCGGTGAATACGTTCGGCGCGGGAGAAGAACTCAGCGTGCTGGCCTCCACCAGCGAACGGCTGGTGATCTCCAGCGTGGAAGTCGCGGCGGGTGCGTCGTTCCTGGTGCATGAAACCCGGCAGACGGCGGTCTCGCTGGACACCGGTTACGAGCTGCAGAGCTGGATGAACATCCCCGACTTCCTGCAGTTCACCGATAACAGCATCGAGGGACGGCATACCCGCTCGCTGGGTTCCATCGGGCTGGATGGACTGTTCGTCCGCCTCAAAGGGGAATTCTAAACCCCGCGCGGAGCCGGGCCCGTTCTGACGGGAAGCTGCCAGTCTCGGCAGTTCACCTGACTGCGGGAGAGGCCATCACCGCCAGGCAGCACGGGTGGCCTGTGACGCGAGTCGTCCACCGGGAGCTGGCCGGGGCCGCGGGCTCAGTCTTCGATGCTGCGGAATGCGGTCGCTTCACTGGCGACAGAATACCGACTGGCAGCCACGGCGTTCGGCCTGGCGGAAGTCAGCCGCAGGGAATTCCAGAGCGAAGCGATCTCTGTCGGGCCGGAGGCCCCGGGCTGCTCTACGGAATCCCGCGGGACAAGCCGCAGGCCCTGTCCCTTCCACAGCAGCTGCAGATCTTCCAGCCGCCAGTGCTCCAGGCCCCAGGTGGGTTCACCCATCAGCACTTCACGGAATTCGGTGAAACCGAAGAAGACGACCGTGTGCCGCATGCCGGGAATCCAGCCGTTCTCGGCAATGTAGTTCGGGTCCACCTCCTGATCGACGGGCAGGCCCACATTCAGCAGGACCGGGGCGGGGCCCATCAGAGCCAGATCGCTGACGCTGCCATTGAACACCTCCACCCGCCAGGCGGTGCCGGCCGTCTTGCGGACCAGCCCGCGATACAGACCCTGCCAGGTGGTTCCCCGGCGGGTCAGGCACAGCTCGGCCATTTCCTGCTCGGTGGCGTCGAGATTGTGGGCCCGCAGCAGCGTGGCCGCTGAAGCGGCGCTGCAGGTATAGGGTGAAGTCTGCAGGCAGACATCTCCCGACCACTGGTTGCGGCACTCGGGAACATCGCCCTGCAGCGGATGCACCACGGCATAGAAAGAGACGACCGTCAGAGCCGTCACCGACAGTCCCCGGCGGAAGCGCGCATGAGCAATCCGCTGCCAGACCAGGCCAGCCTGCAGGCCCGTCGCCACGGGAAACCAGTTGCCGATGATGATGAGGTTGGAGAACGGCAGCAGCCGCGCCAGCCACACGTGGTCCCACAGCAGCAGAATATACGCCACCAGACCAGCGAAAACGGTGAGGGCCGCCAGATCGCACCAGCCGGGAGACAGAACCCGCGCCAGCGACCGCCCGGCGAAAAACGCCCCCGCGGAACAGACCGTCAGCACCAGCAGCCCAATATAGATGTCATTCATTGACAGCTCCTCGTGCCAGCGATGGTGCTTATTTTCAGACGGCAGTTTCCAGACAGAGCGCAGCGGACTGACAGCAGCCGGTGAGGGCCACTTCAGAAATTCGACAGGATTCAGAACTGGAAAGCGGACATTGCAGATGAGCGGCCACCGGGACAGTGAAACCTGCCGGCGCCATGCCGGGCGGAAGAACCCGCCCGGGCCGTTATCAGGAAATGTGAGCGACTGCCTGACCGTCCAACGAATCAACCTTTCCCTGCGCATCGGCAATTCTCTTCACCAGGAACGATTCTGGAAAGACATATTCGCACAGAATTAACAATTCACCCACTGAACTCTTCACGAAACAGCACCTGCCAGGTCCGCCGTCAGGCGGAGGGAACCCGGCCGCTTTCCGCTGAAAGGCGGGTTCTATCGTGGACAGGAGGACCGTGGACGGTTGAAATAGGATGGCAGCCACCGGCAGAACTGGCCCGTTCGTCAGCATCGAAAAACGGACCATGCCGCACCGATGGCTCCCGGCGGGAAGACCTGCGGAGGCACGGCACGGCCGCAGCTTCGCTCCGTCGCACTTCCTCTCTGAGAGCGTTCCACAGGAGGCCTGTCCCATGCATGCTGACCACCGGCCGACCGGGCCCGGCCCGACATCAGACCGCCAGAGCGACCACACGCCGCAGTCCCGGCGAACGGTGCTGAAGGGCGGGGCGTCTGCACTGGCCGCCGGAGCAATGCTGCCGGGCGCAACCGTGGTGCACGGGGCAGGGGAGGAGGCCCGACCGAAACCGGTCTCTGCCACGGCGGAACACTGCCTCTTCATCTGGCTGGGCGGCGGGGCCGCTCAGATCGACACCTGGGATCCCAAAACCCGGGGCGATGCAGCAGCCGGCAAACCGGGTTCGTATTACGACTCCGTGCCGACGGCCATCGCCGGAGCGGAGGTCTGCGAGCATCTGCAGCGTTCGGCCCCGCTGCTGGACCGGGCCGCCCTGCTGCGGACCGTGAATCATAATGTGATCGATGAACATGCCGCGGCCGTCAACCGGATGCACACCGGCCGGCCCACATCCGGAACCGTGGTCTATCCGTCGCTGGGTTCAATCGTCAGTTCCGAGCTGGGCAGCGGCGGAGAGGGAGTTCCCCGGTATGTGGTGATGGGCTACCCCAACCTGACCCGTGGTCCGGGTTTTCTGGGGGCCAGGCACGGCTACATCTATCTCACGGAAACGAGCGCCGGGCCCGCCGGCCTGAAACGCCCGCCGGGAATTAATGCCTCCCGCCAGCAGCGGCGGAACGAAATCCTCGCCCGGCTGCGGCAGGATTACCTCAAACGAAACCCGAACGATGAGAAAATCCGGGCGTGGGCTGAAATCTCCGAAGAGGCTTTGAAACTGGCCGGCCCGGAGTTCATGCAGGTCTTTCAGCTGGAACAGGAACCCGACGATCTGCGGCAGTCCTACGGTTCCGAGTTCGGCCAGCGGTGTCTGCTGGCCCGCCGGCTGATTGAGCGGGGCGTGCGGTTCGTCGAAGTTTCGCACAACCTGAACTTCGTCAACGGCACGGGGTGGGATACTCACAATCAGGGGCAGCTGAAGCAGCACCTGCTGATCGATGAACTCGACCGGGCCTTCTCCACCCTGCTGATTGACCTCGAACAGAAGAAGCTGCTGGATCGGACGCTGATTGTGATTGCCACGGAATTCGGCCGGCCGGCAAAGTTCGATGCGGGCGGAGGACGCGGACATCAGTCGGCCGCTTTCAGCACGGTGCTGGCTGGCGGAGGACTGAAGACCGGGCAGGTCATCGGTCAGACCGACGACCTCGCGGCGGAGATCGTCTCGCGGCCGGTTTCGGTTCCCGACCTGTTCGCCACCATCCTGGCCGCCATGAAGATTGACCCGGCGCGGGAGCTGTATGCCGGCACCCGGCCCGTCCCGGTGACGGATGGCGGCCAGCCGATCGGCGAGTTATTCAGCTGATTCCCGCGGAAGATTCCATCCGGCAGACAGAATCCGGCCCGCCTGCCTCGCGGCAGGGCACAGTGAAAGACCTCCCGGCATGACCATGCACCAGACCCGTCGTCATTTTCTTGCGCAGTCACTGACTGCCGCCGGAACACTCACCCTGGCTCCCCATTGCCTGCTGGCCGACGGGAAACAGCGGCCCGAGCTGAATTTCCTGATCGTGACCGATACCCACCTGGGCTATAAGGACCAGACAACGGCTGCCACGTTATGGGGACAGACAGCTGCCGAACTGGCCGATGCGCCGGGCAGTTTCGTGCTGCACCTGGGCGATATTGTCGACGGGGGCCGGGAAGCGATGTATCCCCTGTATCTCGAACAGAGGAAGAAAATCGGCAAGCCGGTGCATGAAATCCCCGGCAACCACGACCCGCTCCCGCTGTTCGAGAAATACATTCGCACGCCGGTTTCCACGGTGGTGGACCATGAGTGGCTGCGGGTACTGCTGCTGGGCAATGCCCGTACTGACAGCCACGACGGATTTCTTTCGGCCGAACAGCTGGGCTGGATGGAGCAGCAGCTGAAGGAGGCACAGCAGCAGGACCGGCACGCGATCATCGCAATGCACGTTCCAGCCCATTCCAACCGGCACCCCGACCGTGGCTGGTATGTGCATCCCGAGGAAGGTCAGAAGGAGCTGTACGCCCTGCTGAAACAGTACCGGAGCCGCGTGCTGGCGCTGTTCCATGGTCACTTCCATAACGGCATTCGCGGCTGGGACGACAACCACGGGCTGCACGAGGTGCTGTTTCCCTCGGCCCTGTACAACCTCGACCGCAAACTCGAGCAGCAGCAGGCCCCGGGTTATAACCTCGCCGAATTTCGTCGGGGGTACACGCGGGTGGTGCTGACGGGCAGTCAGCTGAAGCTCACCTACTGCCCGCTGGGTGAAGATCCATCGCTCAGCCGGACACTGCCGGTTGAAGCGGGCTGAGGGGTTCTCCCCGCCAGAAGCAACCGGAAACGGCGGATCGGCCTGCGGCGGCAGACCGTTCTGGCACGGCTTCCCGGCATGTGATACCCTTTACACGGGCATCATACTGGCGACATTTCCGCCTGCCAGCCTCGGTTCCCGGGGCGACTCCCTTCCTCGACCGCCGGTTCCGCCGTTTCTGAAAACCGCAGTCCGGGGGAACAGCAGTTCCGCCCGGCGGCAGACCGGCAGAGACGAACCAGCCGCGAGCGGGAACCGGCCCGGTTCAGGGACCGGCCGCGCGGTGTTTTCCGTGGCAGCGACAGCCGGACTGCCCGCGATTTCAGCTCAAATGGGCACCAGGATGGCACAGCACCTCGCTCCGCCATCATGAAACGAGAGCCTGACTGATGGACAACAAACCGAAAATGGCAGCCGACTGCTGGCGCCGCGCAACCGAAGCGATGAGCCACCAGCAGTGGGATTATGCCGTCAAAATGTTCTCCACCGCGGTACAGCTGGTGCCCGATCACATGGCCTATCGGCAGCACCTCCGTGGTGCCGAGCGCAAGATGTACAACGACAACAAATCGGGGGCCCGGATGGCGGGCATGAAGCTGATGGGCATTCGGGGCCGCATCAAGAAGGCTCAGATGAAAGAGGACTGGACCTCCATCGAACGGGCGGCCGAGGAAGGTCTGGCCATCAACCCGTGGGATGCCCAGCTGAATGCCAGCCTCGCGGAAGCCTGCCAGTACCTCGGCTACCCGGAAGTGTCACTGTTCGCCTGGCGGACCGCCAGCGAGAACGATCCCACCAATGTGGAATACCTCCGCTCGCTGGGGAAGATGCTGGCGGAGCGGGGCGAATACGACGAAGCCATTACCTGCTTCGAGAAGGTCCACAAGATCGATCCGCTGGATGGTCAGTCCCGTTCGATGGTGACCAGCCTGCTGGCCGAGAAAACCCGCGACCGGGGCGGGTACATGAAAGCCGATAACACGCGGGACGTGGAAACGGCTTACGATCACGATGATTTCAGCGGGGCGGGCGGCGGAAACGAATCCGTGGCTCCCGGGGAATCGAAGGAAGCCGACCTGCAGCGGGCCATTCGCAAGGAACCCGAAAAGCCGGAAGGCTACCTCAAACTGGCCGATTTCTATCGCCAGGAAAAACGGATGGACGAAGCCGCCGCCACGCTCGAACAGGCCCTGCACGCCAGCGGCGGCGATCAGGCGATTCAGGAGCAGCTGCAGGATCTCGAACTCGACCGGCTGCGGCGCAATCTGGAGATGGCCCGCCAGCTGACACGCAACGAACCCGAAAACGAGCAGGCCGCCGAGAACGCCACCAACCTCGACAAAGAGCTGCTCAAGCGGGAAATCGAGATCTTTCGCTCGCGGGTGGAGCGGTATCCGCAGGATTCGCGGCTCAAGTTCGAACTGGCCCGCCGGTTCATGCGGTGCGGCCGGCATCAGCAGGCGATCCCGCTGCTGCAGCAGGCAGCCACCGATGTGCGGCTGAAAGCCCGCGTGCTGGTGGCTCTGGGCAAGTGCTTCCTGCAGGATAAGCAGTACAAACTGGCCGTCAGTCAGCTGCGAAATGCCATCGAGGCCATCAACCCGCAGGATGATGCCAAGCTGTTTGCCGAAGCTCACTACCTGTCGGGCTGGCTTTCGGAAAAACTGGGGAACAATACCGAGGCCGAACGGCACTTCAGCGAGGTGATTGGCGTGGATTACGCCTTCAAGGATGCCCGGCAGCGGCTCGAGCGGCTGCAGGAAGGCAGCCCCGAAGCGGCCAGCTGACGCCCCGCGGCGGATCTCCCTCGGGGCCGGTTTGCCCCGGCCCGGATCTGGTTCGCAAGAAGGAAACTGGCCCGCTGACAGGCCGGCCTCCTGTCAGCTGAGCTGGAACAGGACTGCCGGGCGGCCTGATGAAATGTCCCGGTCGAACAGGACCGGTCGACGGGGCCCGGGCATGTTGACCCGCGGCAGCAGGCTGCCGGCTTCTCCCGAAACCGGGGACGGATTCCGGCGGGCTGCACCACCGCCCTGTGGCATTCTGTCAACTGGTTTTCAGGCGATGTGACAGCAGAATTCCCGCCGGGCGACCGATCGGTGCGGGGCCTGTCCAGCCGGAGAACCCTCCGAAACGCACCAGCTGGGCCTGCCTCCGTCGGTACGGCCCTTTCAATCGTCAGTTCCTGGATGGAAGAGTGCGGCAAAACGCCAGAACAGGTTGGCTTTCGGCAACACGGCGGTTTTCGTCGGGTAGAGTTGCATCGTTCGGAAAGTCAACAACCGCACCAAAAATTCAAACCAGGGAATGGTACCATGCTCGTCTTGAGTCGGAAGAAGGACGAAAAGATCATCATCGGCGACCAGATCACTGTGATGGTGATCGAGATTCGCGGAGACAAAGTGCGCCTGGGCATCGATGCGCCCCGGGATGTCACGGTCCACCGCGAGGAAGTCTACGATGCGATCCGCCGAGAGCACGACGAGCAGAAGAATCTTCCCATGGAAAACCGGAACGAATAATTCGCCCGGTTCCAGGTTTCACCGCGACAGGCCGAC
>JAGQPV010000251.1 GCA_020426545.1 Planctomycetaceae bacterium | reverse complement strand
TGCGGCGGGGCACCGAAGGCGGCCTGAAACTCGGCCAGCCGCTGTTCCCTGCTGGCGGGAACCAGCGGTGTCTTCTTCGCGAGGCCAGCCAGGTAGGCAAGGTACTCGTCTCGCCGGGTGCGAATCAGCCAGTAGGACAGCGCCCACGCTTCGGCGTATGCGTCTTCTGCCTGCTCGGCATCGACGAGGCGGCTGTCTCCGGCAATCAGCGTGCTGAGGGAATCCGCCGGGCGGCGTTCTTTCGCGTAATCGCGGAACCGGTGCATGCGAACCTGGTTGACCCGCCCCACCGTCCGCCAGCCGCTGCGACTGGACAGGTCGGGAGTTTCAAAGTACATCGCCATGCCTTCGGTCAGCCACAGGGGGTTATCCGCCAGGCGAACGTGCATGCCGCAGTTGAAGGCAATCTGGTGCGTGGCCTCATGCACGACGGTAGCGGCGTTAAAGGGCGAAGCCGCCAGCCGGCGGGTGATGTCGGCCTGCGAACGGGCGGGCCGGGTGCCCGGGCCAGCCGTCAGATCGTACAGCACCATCTGATTGCTCATCAGCGAGTAGTAGCCCTGCGAATCGACGGCCGCGTTGCCCGCATCTTTGCGGGCGAACTCCACAAACTCCGCCCGGCTGCCGAACACCACCGCTGCCAGGGGAACCTGCGGTTCGTGGAGGTCCAGCTCGCGGGACCGCCAGTGCTTCTGAAAAGCGCCCAGCAGCCGCTCGAACAGCCGGCCGCACCATTCGCCGTAAGTTCTGCCGGCACTGGTACACAGGACGTAATGCTTTGTTTCGACGATTTCAAAACCATCGCCCAGCTGCTGCCGGAGCCGCTGGCCCAGTTCGTCCTTCGTCAGCGGGGTGAACTGTTCGATCTTCTCCCGCTCGAGCAGCCGGTCGGGCGGCACCGTCAGCAGGCGGCCATCGGGAGCCAGCAGCAGCAGCCCGCCATCCTGTGCTTCGACCATCAGCCGGGCTTCCACCGTTGCCGGCTGACTGCCCGCGCCCTGGTACTTCACCCGCAGAGCCTGTACCGCATTCTCCCGGGCCGGCTCAGCCGCGCAGGCCACCGAACCCGCGGGAACCATCACCCAGAGGCAGCACAGAGCCAGCAGGCCGCTGAGCGAAATCAGCGGCCCTGGGAGGCGAACCGTTCTGTGGTGCAACATGTTCATTGTCTGCCTGTTGTTTCCGCCGGTCGTGGCATCTGCCGGCCTGCAAGTGAATCCGCAGCGGGAGGCTGCTGTCACCCTTCGCGCCGCTGGCACAGTTGCCCCGCAGCCTGGACACCGGGGCCTGCACCACTGTATCAGTCATACAACTAAGAATGTGACAGTTTCCCGCCCGGCCACCATTCTCTCCTCACTCGGAATACCCCCACCATGACAGAGCAGCCCTATCTGCTGCAGCTTGGCACGCGACTGGCCGCAGGCCTGGCCGGCATGGAGCCCGAACGACGGGAACGTCACCGCCAGTTTGTGCTGTCGCAGCAGATGCCGGATGGCGGGTTCCGGGGCCGCGAGGGAGATTCCGACCTCTACTATACCGCGTTTGCCGTCCGCTGCCTGATGATGCTGGGCGGCCTCAGGCCCGACGAAGCCTCGAAACTGTTTGACTGGCTGAACCAGCAGAAGTACCAGCGGCTGAGCGTGGTGGACCTGGTCAGCTGGCTGTATGCCGGCCTGATGGTGCAGATTTCCGGCGGTGGCGACCTGTTCGCCGGAGCCGAACCCACCTGGCCGGACGAAATCGCCGCCACTCTGGAAACCACCCGCACGGCCGACGGGGGTTATGCCAGAACGACCGAAGGGGCTGCCGGCAGCACGTATCACTCATTCATGGTGGTGCTGGCCTGCGAACTGATCGGCCGGAAGATTCCGCAGCCCAACCGGCTGATTCAGTTCCTGTACGACCGCCAGCGGGATGACGGCGGGTTTGTGGAAATCGCCCCCATGCGGCGCAGTGGCACCAACCCCACCGCGGCAGCGGTGGCCCTGCTGCGGATGCTCGGTGGACTGGATGACGATCTGCCGGGCGACGTGCGGGCTTTTCTGAAGGAAGTTCGCTCGGCGGATGGCGGGTTTTCGGCCAACACGCGGATTCCCTTTCCCGACGGGCTGTCCTCTTTTACGGCCCTGTTGACCTGCCAGGACCTGAATCTGTCGGGCCTGATCAACCCCCGCCAGCTGCTGCAGTTTGTGACGCACCCCGAGGAAGGCCTGGAGTTTCCCACGGGCGGTTTCCGGGGCGCCGCCTGGGACAACACGGCCGACGTGGAATACACCTTCTACGGCCTCGGTCTGCTGGCCCTGCTTGATGCGGAACAGACCGGCTGAACGGTTGCCCGGTCGCCGGCCATTTCCCGGTATTTCACCGGGCGAACAGAGGAACAACTGCTGACTTGTTCGCAGCCCGGCGATCTGTCAGGCTGGAGTGCTGCCCTGTTGTGCCTGTCCAGTATGTCACAACAGCGTCATTTCGGGGAAACCGACCGAACCATCTGCCAGCCCGCCGGACCTGCTCATGCCTCAGCCTGCACCTGCCAGCTCCCGTTCCGCTTCAACGCTCTCGGCCTTGCGCCCCAACCGCACCGCCGGCCACCGCCGGTTGTGGTGGTCGTGCTGCGTGGCCGGTCTGTTTGGTTGCGGCGTGCTGCTGCTGGCGGGAATTCCCGGGAACAGGCAGGCTGTTCTTTCCGCCGAGAAGAAGGCAGAGGACGCCAAGGCCGACGACTTCGCCGCTGAGCTGCCCCGCATTCCGCCGAAATCTCCCGAAGAAGCTGTGAAGACGTTCCAGCTGCGGCCTGGCTTCGCGATTGAACTGGTGGCCGCCGAACCGCTGATTCACGACCCCGTCGCTATCGATTTCGATGCCCGCGGGCGGATGTACGTCTGCGAGATGCCGGAATACAACCAGTATGTGAACCCGGAATTCAAAGGCTCGGGAGCTGTTCGTCTGCTCGAAGATACCGATGGCGACGGCCGGTACGACAAAGCCCACCCGTTCCTGGAGAATGTCTCCAGCCCGGCGGCGGTGGCCTGCTGGGATGGCGGAGTTTTTGTGGGAGTCGTCCCGCATATTCTGTACTGCAAGGACACCACCGGCGATGGCCGGGCCGACCTGGTGGAGCAGGTTTACACGGGCTTTGCCCGCGACCATGCCGGCGAGGCGATGCTGAATTCCATTCGCTGGGGGTTCGATAACCGGTTCCATCTGTCGACCAGCCTGGCTGGTGGCGATGTGAAACCGGCTGGCAGCGAAGAAGCAGCCGTCTCCGTGCGGGGTCGGGGCTTCATTTTTGATCCCCGCGACCGCAGTTTCGAGCTGACCAGCGGTGCCGGGCAGCACGGCATGAGCATGGACGACTGGGGCCGCAAGTTCGTGTGCTCCAACAGCAACCCCGCCCAGTCGCTGATGTACGACGACCGCTACGTGGCCCGCAACCCGGCCCTGCAGGCACCGACGGCGGAAGTCACGATTGCCCCGGAAGGCAAGTACACCAAGCTGTTCCGTATCAGCCCGAATGAACCCTGGCGGGTCCTGCGGACGAGGCTGCGGTCGGAAGGGAAAGTTCGCGGGTCGGATGAAGGCGGCAAGCCCTCGGGATTCTTCACCGGGGCCACCGGCGTCACCATCTACCGCGGCGATGCCTGGCCCGAGGAATACCGGGGCAACCTGTTTGTGGGCGAAGTCGCCAGCAACATGGTGTACCGGGCAAATGTGACTCCGAAGGGCCTGGGCGTGGAAGCCTCCCGGGCCGACAAAGACGTGGAGTTTCTCGCTTCCACCGACAACTGGTTCCGTCCCGTGCAGCTGGCCAACGGCCCGGATGGCAACCTGTACGTGGTCGATATGTATCGGGAACTGATCGAAGGGGCCGCCTTCCTTCCGCCGGAATTTCTCAAACATCTCGATGTGGCCTCCGGAGTGGACAAGGGCCGCATCTGGCGGATTGTACGGACCGACGCCGACCAGGAAGCCCTGCCGAACCTCGCCGAAGCTGACACGCGGACGCTGGTCCGTCACCTGGACAGCCCCAACGGCTGGGTGCGGGATACGGCCTCCCGCCTGATTTACGAGCGGCAGGATTCCGCGGCCGTCTCGCCGCTGCGGGAACTGTCCCGCGCGGGCCAGCTGCCACAGGGCCGGATGACGGCCCTGTATTCGCTCGCCGGGCTCAACGCGCTGAATGCGAACGATGTGCTGACCGGGCTGAACGATCCCTCGGCTGATGTGCGGATTCAGGCCCTGAAGCTGGCGGAACGGGTCGCGGGCAGCTCTGGCCCCGTGCGGCTGAAAATGGCCGAACTGGCCGACGATGACGACATGCGGTTCCGCTATCAGCTGGCCTTTTCGCTGGGTGCCATCGACGGGCCGCAGCGGCCGCAGATTGCGACCGGCCTGCTGCTGCGGGAAGGCCAGAATTCCTGGCTGCGGCTGGCCGTCTTCAGCTCGCTGGCGGAAGGAGCCGGGGAAGTGTTCCGCCGGCTGGCTTCCGATGAGAAATGGCGGAAGTCGGCCGCCGGTCCGGTGGTGCTCAAAGACCTTGCCACGCTGATTGGTGCTGCCGGTCGCCGCGATGACCTGGCCGCCGTGCTGGCAGTCTTCGGCCAGCTGCCCGCCGACGAACAGCAGCTGCAGCAGGAACTGGTTCGCAGTCTGCTGTCCCGTCAGAAAGGCGGAAAGACCGGACTGAGTGCCGAAAGCAGCGGAGCAGGGGAGCTGCAGAAAATTCTGGACGGGATGATTGGCGAAGCGAAAACCATCGCCCCCGATTCAGAACAACCCGTTCCGCAGCGGGTCGAAGCCATCGGCACGCTGAGCTTTGGTTCGCTGGAAGACCTGCAGGAGCTGCTGGAATCTCTGCTCGATCTGCGGCAGCCGCCCGAGATTCAGCTGGCCGCTATTGAGACCCTGGGCCGGTTCCGCAGCGATCTGGTGCCGGGCATTCTGCTGGAAGGCTGGTCGGGATACAGCCCGGCCGTGCGGCAGCGGGCCGTGGAGATTCTGTTCTCCCGCAGCCCGTGGATTCTGCAGCTGCTGTCCGCTATCGAACAGCAGAAAATCGCCCGGGGAGATATCGACGCCGCCCGCACGGTGCTGCTCAAATCCCACCCCGACCAGGCCATTCGCCAGCAGGCGATGAAGCTGTTTACCGACAGCGGTGCAGCAGCCCGCAAAGAAGTGATTGAGAAATACCGGCCCGCTCTCGAACTGGCCGGTGAGGCCACCCGCGGCCAGGCCATCTTCCGCAAGACGTGCTCGGCCTGCCATCGGCTGGAAGATTACGGCACGCAGGTGGGTGAGGACCTGACAGCCATTCGCAACCGCGGGCTGGAAGCCGTCCTGCTGAACGTGCTGGACCCGAACCGCGAGGTCAAACCGCAGTTTCTCAGCTATGTGGCCCTGACTGAAGACGGGCTGACCATCACCGGCATGATTGCCTCGGAAAATGCCAACAGCCTGACCTTCCGCCGTCCCGACGGCAAAACGGTGGTTGTCGCCCGGAACGAAATTGAAGAGCTGCGGAGCACGGGACTGTCCTTCATGCCGGAAGGGCTGGAAAAGCAGATCGACGTGCAGCAGATGGCCGATCTGCTGGCTTATCTCAACTCGATCCGCTAGCCGCTCCGACGGCCGTCATTCCGCCTGCCAGAGTTCAGCCGGGTGTGCTCTCCAGCAGCCGCCCGGCATGACAGCCGACGGACTCCGCCAGCGCATCGAGGTTGTACCCGCCCTCCAGCACACTGACGATCTTCCCGCCGGTGTACTGCGCAGCAGCGTCGAGCACGAGGTCCGTCAGCGTACCGAAGTCCTCTGTCTCCAGACCCAGCGAACCAATCGGGTCGGCCTCGTGGGCATCGAACCCCGCGCTGATCAGCAGCAGTTCCGGCTGACAGCGGGTACACACATCCTGCAGCAGGGAAGTGAACTGCTCCCGGTAAGAACGCCGGGAGACCCCGAATTCCAGCGGCAGGTTGAAAATGGTACCGGCCCCGTCACCCCTGCCGGTTTCGCTGGCCGCTCCCGTGCCGGGATAAAACGGACTGCGGTGGACCGACAGAAACCACACATTCTCGTCGGCCTCAAAGATGTCCTGCGTCCCGTTCCCGTGATGCACATCCCAGTCGATAATCAGCACGCGGGATAAGCCATGCTCCGCGCGGGCATGCGCTGCTGCCACGGCAATGCTGTTATACAGGCAGAACCCCATCGCCTGGTTGGGCCGGGCATGGTGCCCCGGCGGCCGCACCAGACACAGGGCCCGCTGTTCTTCGCCCGTCAGCACCTGTTCCACCGCGGCGGTCACGGCTCCCGCGGCGGCCCGCGCCACCTGCTCACTGTGCGGCGATAGCAGCGTATCCGCATCCAGCGAGCGACGGCCCTGCTGAATGGCCCGCGCAATGTGCTCCAGATGTTCCGGCCGGTGCACCCGCAGCAGCTGCACATCGGTCGCGGGCTCAAACTCCCCCCGCACAAACTGCCGGGTCAGTTCCTGTTCCTCCAGCAGCCGGGTGATGGATTCCAGACGGGCGGCCCGTTCCGGGTGAGTGCCGGTATCATGCTGCAGAAAAAGTGGGTCGCTGAACAGAAGCGGCATTCCGTGAGCCCTCATTTCCAGTGATTGGCCATCACACACGTTCGATCTCCGGCGACCACAGCCGGGCCTTATATCCCATACAGCCGGACCTGCCGACAATTTCCGATATCTATCGGAATCCAGCGGCTGCGGCAGCCTCTCCCGACGGACGGGAACGTCCCCCTCAGCTTCCACATCACCCAACAAACCGCGCTGCCCGCCAGTCTGTTCTCCAGTGGTGGCCATCCGCCGTCCACCGTCCCGGGGCAGCGTCTCAGACTGCAGAACCGGGCATCCGGCAGGGAGCGCCGGACCTGTTTCCTAACAGCCGGGCCACACGAGAGTTACTACCAGCATCCCAACGACGAAACCTGATACTGCACAAGGGAATCCGCTTGACAGTCATTGAACCACGGTGATACGGTTACCTGTGCGGTTGCCAGGACTGGCCGGCCATTCTCTGGCTGGTATTGTCCGTGCGATTCAGCAATTGAGCCCGGTCCGGCAGTTCAGCCATTCGGTCCCGGCATTCGCAGGCTTTTCTCGGGGTTTCGTGTTCCCTTCCAGGCGTGATTTCCAAAGACCAGGGCGGACGCCGCACGAGTCAGCCTGCATCATTCAGATTTGAAGACAATTCGACTGCAATTTCGTTGCAGATCGAGCTTCAGTCAATCAGCATAAGCCAGTTTCTGTTCCAGCAGCGCTCACCGGAATACCGGGGAATGGCTGGTGCAGACACTTCCAGACGAATAACCGTCTTCGCGTCGGGTAGATCCGCGACACTTGAAGCGTTGAGTTCGCCGCAGCATGCCCCGATATGGTAGACTGCCCGAACAGCCCTGCTGCCCTTTGTCCTGTGTGACAGCAGGAGGGGAAGCTCTACTTCAATTCTGCAGCTCTTCGCCATGCGAAGTGACGCAGGGCATTCATGCCGTCAGGTGCCGTTCGATGCGTCAGTTGAAGGAAGCCCAGGTGGGACAGGTGAGTCACACGTCTTCCTCTGCCTCCAGCATGCCTGTCGGTGCGCGCCATAACGGGCGTCTGTCGGGCAGTCTGATTCTGGCAGTTCTGTTCCTGTCTGCCGGTCCCGCTTACCGCGAGGCGGCGGCCCAGCAGGAACCTCCGGCCGGCGCCGCTCCGGCTGCGATTCCGCTCCCGAAGGGTTTCAGCCCGCCACCGAAGATTCCGCCGGTGATGGAGATGGAAAATGAGCTGCTGACTAAGGACGAAGACGAACGGCTGGAGAAAGAACTCCGCCGCGACCGTTACTCTTCCATTCTCCGCTCCGGCCAGGTGAACGACCGCACGCGGAAGGTCATCGAGACCGGAGCCCGCTGGCGGGCCCAGCGGCTG
>JAGQPV010000250.1 GCA_020426545.1 Planctomycetaceae bacterium | reverse complement strand
TGGGGCCCGCTCTTCCTGCATCACCTGGAAGCCCACCGTCGGTTCGGTCATCTCCGGCAGTTCGACAGAATCCGGAATGCGCCGCAGCGGATCCGCCGGAGCGGTGGCAGGTGCCTGGGCAGCCGCTGGAGCTGTTGCGGGAACCGGTTCCGCGTACTGATCCAGGAAGGGATCGGATTCGATTGCCGGCGCGACTTCGGCTCCGGCTTTCGTATCCGCTGGAGCCCCGGCAGTCGGTTTATCGGTCACTTCCGGCGGAAGCGCGGGCAGAGTCCGTGCCCCTTCGCCGAAGATGGAAGCCGCCGGTGGCTCGGTTACAGGAGCGGGAAGCTGCGCCGGAGCGACGCTGCACAGGCTCAGCACCAGGGTGGCTGTCAGGCTGGCAACAAATCGGCGCATCTGGCTCACTCTCCGCTGCGGGCCGTCCGGACAGTGCTGTCGGACAGCTCTCAAGTTTCAGGATGACAGGCGCAATCAGGGCCTCAAACCACTGCGAGGGCAGTGAATCAGGGGCTGCGGCAACAATTGCCGGTGGGAGCGGCCTGCAGCAGGCCCGGACGCTGTGCCAGCCTGCCCTCACCTTATCGGCAGGGCAGAATGTAACGGTTGAGCGGAATTTCCGGAGTCAGCCGCGATGCGGGAGATATTCTGTTCCTGCCTGCCGTGCTGGCCGTGCCCGCGCCGTTCCGCAATGATAGATCGGGCTGCCTCACAACCTTCTCTGCGCGAACAGCAGCTGCGGAGCGGTTGGCCACAAGCCTCCGGTGCCAGCCCACCCGCAGCGACTAAGCCAGCAGCCCCATTGAATCAACGCCTGCCGCGACCTGCTGAAACCAGCCCGCTGTCCTGAAAACCACATGAGATTTCCGCAACCGGATGCTGCACCGCCAGTCGCACCGCAGCCGCCCGGCTGGCCCCGGCGATTCCCGGTTTATTACGGCTGGGTGTCGGTCACGGTGGCGGCCTGTGCCATGGCAGCCACACTGCCTGGCAGAACGCACGGCCTGGGCCTCATTACCGAGCGACTGCTGGACGATCTGTCGCTCGCTCGAACCACCTATGCTCAGCTCAACCTCGTCTGCACCCTGCTGGGGGCCGCATTCTGTCTACCGGTTGGCCTGCTGATTGACCGTTGTGGCGTGCGACTGGTGCTGACCTTCGTTGTGGCTCTGCTGGGGGCCTCCGTGCTGGCAATGGCTGCGGTCACGGGGCCGCTGTCTCTGGCCGTTGCATTGCTGCTGGTCCGTGGCCTGGGGCAGAGCGCTCTCTCCGTGGTAAGCATCGCGCTGGTCGGCAAGTGGTTCCGCCGCCGGCTGGGCGCGGCGATGGGCGTGTTCTCCATCCTGCTGACGTTCGGATTCATCGCCGGGGTCCTCGGCATGGGCACAGCGGTGGAACGTCTCGGCTGGCGTGAAGCCTGGACCGGCCTGGGGCTGGTGCTCCTCGGATTTGCTCCCCTGTGCTGGCTGCTTGCTCGCGATTCCCCCGCAGCCTGTGGACTGGCGGAACACGATGCCAGCGACAGCGCGGTCACAGCATCGGCAGTCCCGCTTGATTCCACCGCCGTTCACCGGGACTTTACCCTGTCGCAGGCTCTGCGGATGCCCGTGTTCTGGGTCTTCAGCCTCGGCACGGCAATTTTCAACCTCGTGTGGTCCGCCATCACGCTGTTTAACGAATCCCTGCTGGCCGAACGCGGATTTGTCGCTTCCTCCGCTATCGAAATCATGGCGATTCTGACAGGCTGCGGCCTGGTCTCCAATGTCATCGCCGGCCGGCTGGCCACCCGCGAACGGATGGGCCGGCTGCTGGGAACAGGTCTGACGGTACTGTCTCTGGCGCTGGCGGCTTTTCCTGCCGTGCATACCCTCGGCCAGCTGCGAATGTATGCCGTCTCCATGGGGCTGACGGGTGGCCTGGTGACGGTCGTCTTCTTTGCCGCCTGGGGGCACCTGTTCGGGCAGAAGTTTCTGGGCCGCATTCAGGCCGCTGCGCAGGTTGTGGCGGTTCTGGCCTCGGCCAGTGGCCCGCTGCTGCTGGCGGAATGCCAGGCCAGGACCGGTTCGTATGCTGCCCTGTTCACGGTTCTGTCGACAGCCTCCGGGCTGGCTGCACTCGCGGCGTTTCTTTCACGCCCGCCCCGCGGCTGAGCGTGCGATTCCTGTGCATCGGCCGGCTCGGCCTGCCTCAGGAAAGTTTCCAAACTGGTTCAGGTTCCGGGTTTTCTGCTGGCTGCTGAAGACCACACGGATACGATCAATGCTGGATGCTTGCGGGCACATTGGCTTCCCTGTCTCGGCACATTTCTTCCACGGGAGTCTTCCTCCTGCTGTGCCTCCGTCTGCCCGGAAGACGATCGCTGCGGGCTGGCGAACGCAGTCTGTTGAACCACGATTCGGGCCGAGATGGATTTTCGGCAGAAAAATTCTCAATCGACCGGATTGATACAACAGCGAATGCGCCCTGGCCATCCGCTGGATTATGCAGCGCGGCAGCCGCCGGAACTGCGGTAAATTGCCCAGGTTCCGTTCGATTCTGCTTCATTGTTCCGACTTCACGCGGGCTTCATCCCGCATTGAGATCTCAGGAAGAAAATTCTTCCGGATCAGGAGGATGTTTCCCCGAAATTTCCGGATAGACTGACAGGCCACCCATCAGGAATTCTCCTGGTGGCTCAGCCTGCTGATAGCGGACGGACGGAATACCGCTCAGCCGGATCGTGTTCCGCAGTCAGTCAGCTCGAATGCTGCATTTCTGTCGTGTCTGCATGCCTGCATGCAAGGAGAAGTATTAATGAACGGAACCACTGGGGCGCGCAGCCTGCTGCACGCATCGTTAATTGGCCTGCTGCTGCTGGCAGGTTGTGGAGAACCCGAATCCCGCTGGGATGCGGCTCAGAAGGCAGGCGAAGAGAACCCGGTGGCCGTGTCCGATGCGGCTCTGCCGGGTTCGACCTTTAATAAGTTCTTCCCGGAGCAGAACGACGAAATCGACATCGTGTTCAAGCAGGAGAAGGACGGTTTCGCCCAGGCCAGCCTGCGCCGCAGCGGCGACGAAATCGCCATGCTTTCCATTGCCGATACGCGCAACAACCCGGAGGCCCGTGAGAAATACGCCACTGCCGAAGTGAAGGTCCAGGGCTATCCGGCGGTGGTTCGGGAGAATACCACGTCGCTGCTGGTGGCAGATCGATTCCAGGTGCAGATTCAGTCAGAGGGTACGGCACTGACGGCAGAGGACCGTGCAGCCTGGCTGAAGAAATTCGATCTGGACGGTCTCGCTAACGCATTCTGAACAGCTGTCGGCAACCTGCCCCGGCATCGAAACAGATTCTGGATTACTTTCCAGTCAGTGACATCAGGCCGCCGCTGCGATCTTCATTCCTGCGCGGTCCGTTTCAGGGAGTTCTGCTGATGGCCCGTCCTCTGTACAAAGTGGTTGACGATCTTCCCCGTATTGGTCTCACGCCGGCCATGCTGCATGCCCTCGACTGGGTTGTGCCCGGAAAATATACCAATATCACCAGCTTCGATGACATGATCCGTTCTGTAACCGGTTCGCAGGATGAAGCCCACATTCAGCGGGTCGGCGAGCGGACCATTCACCTGTTTAACGATTCTTCACAGGGTTACCAGCGGGCCCTGTGGCTGTATCAGACGGTGGATTCCACACAGGGACTGGCCGGTGTGGCTGCCTTTCTCTCTAAAATTGGTGAAAGCGTCAGCTTCCTGTCCTTCCTCGACCGGCTGACCCCCAAGGCTGATACCACACAGGCGGTCGACCTCGGCCTGAAGCTCGTTGCCGAGATTGTCGGCTTCTGCTCGCTGAACGGGTTGCCGGGCGACAGTGTCGGCGACTTCGTCGAATCGCTGGCCGACTATCAGGATGAAGCCCTGATGCGGATGGCCACTTTGATCTGCGTGGACGGCATTCTCCCGCTTGGTCCCGACTTCATCTCCAGCGCCATGTCCATGCTGGACAAGTCCGGTGCCTCCGCCCTGGCCAGCAGCGAACGGTTCCAGCGGGTCAGCGGCATGATTCCCGGTGACACCCGGAAGGAACAGCTGAACTTCATGCAGCAGGGACTGGAATCCGTCAAAGGCTGGGTCGAAGGCTTTGTGGCCGAGCACTCCATCACCGTCGAGAAGGTCGCCGGCAGCGTGAAAGGCGTCTCGGACCGCTGGGATGGCAGCCTCGATTACCTGGCAGCCGTCATCGATATGATGACCGATTACTACGAACACACCGGTGTGCAGACCGTGGCACGGCAGTGTATCAGCCGGGCCGCCGCGGAAGTCTGAGCAGTCGCCGGCCTGCCCGGAAAGTCAGTCTGTGATCGTGTGGCCTGGTGTTAACCTGAATCCACTCGCAGGGAGAAACCGATGACCGTGATGAATATTATCGGCTGGATTGTTTTCGGTCTGGTTGTCGGAGCCATTGCCCGTTTTCTGCTTCCGGGCCGGCAGTCCATGGGCTGGATTGCCACCATGATTCTCGGCGTCATCGGCTCATTTGCCGGCGGCACCATCGGCTCGCTGCTCTTCGGTGACGGGGGCAGCGGAATTCAGCCTGGCAGCTGGATTTCTTCCATCCTCGGGGCCCTGCTGGTACTGTTTCTGTATGCGAAGTTCGCTCAGAAAGCCTGAGGCCCCCTGCCCTGCTGCGGTACTTACGAATTCAATTTGAGATCAGATAAATGATGAGACCTGCTGCCGTTCTGGAGAAGCTCCACATGTTCCGATCCTCTGCTGTTGTGCTGTGTCTGGGCTCAATCGTGCTGCTGTCTGCCCCGGCACAGGCGGATGAAGAGGCCGTTCGCAATGCGTTCCAGGCTTATGTAACGGCCTTTAACAGCCACGACGCCAGCCGGCTGGCCGCTGCCTGGGCCGAGAAGGCCATTTACGTGGATGAAGGAACTGGCGAACGGGTGGAGGGCCGCGAAGCCCTGGCGGCGGACTTTACCGCCCTGTTCAAAGAGAACCCCGAAATCGCCCTGGCGGGTACGGTGTCGTCTGTCCGTCTGGTTAATGAGACCGTGGCCACAGCCAGTGGCCGTTCGGTGGTGACGGTGCCGGGCGAGGTTCCCACGCAGTCTTCCTTTGCCGCCGTGTTCGTCCGCCAGGCGGATCGCTGGCTGCTGGATTCCGTACATGAAACGCCGCTGCCCGTTCCGTCGGAGCCCTCCGCCGCACTGCGTCAGCTGGACTGGCTGGTCGGTCGCTGGGTCGATCAGTCCGACACGGTCACTGTGGAAACCACCGTCCGCTGGTCGGCCAACCATTCGTTTCTGATCCGTTCCTTCAAAGTGCGGACCGCCGCCGACGTGTTGCGGCAGGGCACACAGATCATTGGCTGGGATCCCCGGGCCGGGCACATTCGCTCGTGGTCCTTCAATTCCGACGGCTCCTTCGGTGACGGAATCTGGAGCAGAAGCGGCGACGAGTGGCTGGTCAAATCCAGCCAGACGCTGGCCGATGGCAGTGCCGCTTCCGGTACCTTTGTGATGAAACCCACCGGCACCGACTCCATGACCGTGCAGCTGATCGGCCATGAAGTCGAAGGCGAACCGCGTCCGGCTTCGGAGGTCGTTACTGTGGTGAAGGCCACGGAAGAACCGGCCGCTGAAGAGGCTGCCACCCCGGCTGCCGCGACGGGAGGCAACTGATGACACGGAACAACAGATATCTGCTGACGCTGGCCCTGCTGCTGACGGGGCTGCTGGTGGTACAGGACGTCTGGGCCATTGGCCGACGTGGCGGCGGCGGTGGCCGTTCCCGTGGCGGTGGTGGTGGCTCACGTTTCCAGGGTGGCGGAGGAGGTTCACGTTTCCAGGGTGGTGGAGGAAGCCGCTTCCAGAGTGGAGGAGGCCGGCAGTTCTCGCGCCCGTCCGGTTCGAGCATGTCCCATCTGGGCGGGGGAGGCCGGCCGACAGCCTCCCGTCCGTCGTTTCCGAGTGCAGGACAGTCCCGTCCCTCGTATTCCCGGCCGGCCGTTTCCCGTCCTCAGACACAGCCAGGAACCTCCTTTAACCGGCCCGGTA
This sequence comes from Planctomycetaceae bacterium, assembly GCA_020426545.1. GTDB lineage: Bacteria > Planctomycetota > Planctomycetia > Planctomycetales > Planctomycetaceae > JAGQPV01. The sequence continues at coordinate 1,897 of JAGQPV010000250.1, read as the reverse complement.
GCAGCTCCGGCGGCGGACTGAGACCTTCCACCCGGCCCGCCGGGCGTCCCACGACGCTTCCCGGGTTTTCCGGCAGCGGAAATCGCCCGGAGGGAAACTTCCCGAACCGTCCCGGCGGCGGGGACCGGCCCGACATCAGCCTGCCGAACCGTCCCGGTGAGGGAGGTCGGCCCAGCCTGCCCGACCTGGGTGGTGGTGGCTTCACCGGCAATCGACCTGACTTCAGTCGTCCCGGCGCGGGCAATGGCCGGCCATCTCCGGGCGATGTGGGGGACTTCCTCGGTCTGGACGGCCCGCTGCGTCCGGATAACCGCCCCGGCTTGAACCTGCCGAACCGTCCCGGAAACGATTTTCGCCCAGGCAACAATCGTCCCGGCATCGACAACCGCCCCGGTATCGACAGCCGCCCCGGCATCGTCAACCGACCGGGCAGCGGCGACCGGACCATCAACATCGGTCAGATCAACGCCGGGCGGAATACAGTCATCAGCAATCGGCCCACGTGGGCCAACATCGACCGCAACCGCGTCAACAGTATCAACAACCGCTGGCAGGGGCAGATTGGTGGAGTCCGCAACTGGCAGACCCGTCACCCTGATCGAATCGCCGGCTGGAATCGCTGGGGGAACGGCGTTCGCAATGGCTGGGCCGGCTATCGGCGGCATGGAGACTGGTTTCGGGGAGACTGGTGGGCCGGTCACCGTTACCGATGGGGCGGCTGGCATTACGGCTACCGCTTCGCCAACCATGGCTGGGGTTACTGGTGGAAGGTTCCGACGTTCGCTGCCTGTGTTGGCTGGTTCACCTGGTCGGCTCCCGTGACTGTATGGCAGGAACCGGTGTACTACGACTACGGAACCGGCGGTAACGTGGTGTACAACGACAACTCGGTCTACATCAACAACGAGCAGGTGGCCTCCGCCGAGGAATTCGCGCAGACGGCGGCCACGCTGGCGACGGTTGAACCACCGGCCAGCGAGGAAGTTGCCCAGCAGGCCGAATGGTTGCCGCTGGGAACATTCGCTGTGTCGTCCAGCCAGAAAGAGACAGAGCCCTCCCGCGTGATTCAGCTGGCTGTCAGCCGGAAGGGCATTATCAGCGGAACGTTGTACAACACCTCAACCGACCAGACGCAGGCTGTTCAGGGGCAGGTCGATGCCGAAACTCAGCGGGTGGCGTTCCGCATTGGCGAGAGCGAAAACGTTGTGGTGGAAACCGGTCTGTACAACCTGACTCAGAACGATGTGCCGATCCTGGTTCATCTGGGGGCCGAGAAGGCTGAGGAATGGCTGCTCGTCCGGCTGGAAGAGCCCGAGGACAGTGGCGAACAGGACGCCGCGGAACAGTAACCACAACCCGCGATCGGTGTCCGTGGTTCTCTACCAGTTCCACGAAGACCGCTGCAGCGGACACAAGTTCGAAAGCCTGCAGAGCAGCTGGAATCATCGGGTTCCAGCTGCTCTTTCCTGTCAATATGCTCCGCGGCCAATGCATGCCAGACGGCTCCCGGCATCCGCACGAACAGCACCCGCCGGAAGGATGCCACGCGACGGCGACTGCTGCGGCGTTTGTTGTCTGCCCCTCGCGGAGCCAGGTGCCTGGCCGATTCCGCGGGAAGAGGGACGTCCGGCGGGAACCAGAGAAAAGACATCACAGGGGACTGGAAGTTGCCACCGGGCGCGCGTAGCATCCACGCGGCAGCGGCTTGCCCAGTCGGCTGTCGTGATTTCCCCCGTCATCATCGAGGTGTCGCCGGCACCCTTCCGGCTGACTGCCCGGTGGCGGGGGATTGTGGTTGCGTTTCGCGGTTTGTCGCTACTGATTCTGCTCGGAGAACTCACGCATGCATCGTGTTCTGATTTCCTCGCTGGCTCTGCTGGTTGTGGCGGCCACCTGG
>JAGQPV010000249.1 GCA_020426545.1 Planctomycetaceae bacterium | reverse complement strand
CGATGGCCTGAGAGAGAGCAGATGCTCTAGTTGTTCTTTTGTTCTTGTCATTAAATCACCTCCAATGCTGCCAGACATCAAAATTCGGATTCACCAGATCGACCACCCTTGTCCACCAATCAACGGGGCCAATTCGTGGGCACTTGCGCCGGGTGCCACTGGTGGCTTGCTGCCAGTGTCTTCATCGAGAGCTGCCCACCCCACCTGCCGCATTGGACGTCCAACAGCAGGTTTTCAGAGCACTGGTGAGTGGAGCACTGACGAATGACATCAGGCGATAGACAGGAACCCGCAATTGCCGGGTTTCGAGGTCTCAACCCAGACTACGGGAATTCGAACTGGTCGGCACCTCAGCGGCGGCCCGTCTGCCGCAGCTGCCGTACCAGCCGGGAGAACTCCATGTCGTCCCGGCTGAGGGTTCCCAGCACGCGGGCCAGCGTCAGCACGGCATCGCATACGGGGAACCCTTCGCGGAACCACACCCGGCCGCTGCTGCCTCCGCCTGCCACGGCGCTGCTCCGCCGCATCAGCCGGTCCATCTCTTCCTGAGACGTCCCGCCCGCCACGGTGATGCCGCCGGCGAATTCCACAAACCGGCGAAGGGACTGATCGTCGCTGCGGGCTGACAGCTCATCGGCCACTGCGCCGGCTTTTGTCGTGGCTCCCGCACCAGTGGCCGGGGCAGGACGGGCCGCCTCTGCCGTCTCGCGGGACAGAGAGCCGGGCAGCAGGGGCTTGACCGCGGCTTCGGGTTCCACCACCACGGCGGCACCGGGGTGGTCCACCAGCAGGCGATGAATGATGACCCGCATCACATCGGCTGCCGGCACGTGGTGGCCGTTCTCATCGAGAAAGCCGCAGCGGGCTCCGTCATCGTCAATCACCAGGCCCAGACTTCCGCTCCGCTGGCGGACAGCCGCCCCCACCCGCAGCAGGTCGGCGTCGCGGGCGTCGTGCACATTCCGCTTCCGTACGGGCAGCTCCAGCAGCTGCAGCTCGCAGGGCAGTTTCTCAAACAGCCGGGCCAGAGTCTGCCGCACCAGCCGCACCGGCGAACCGCACACCACCCGCAGCGGCCGCAGGGCATGAAAATGCTTCCACAACCCGGCCTCATACGGGACAGCGGCCAGAAAACTTTCCTGCGGGCCGGCATTGCGGGAAGGGCGGCTGAAGGTCTGCCCGGCCAGCTGTTCGATGCGGTTCAGTCCTCCCTGCGGACCAGCTGCGGGTGCTGCAGCTGCATTGCCGGAACCGGCTGGCAGGCGGGACAGGACGGGGGGCAGATTCTGTCCGTCATCCAGTCGATCGGCCCGGAAGGACACGGCCGGCAGGGCCGACAGCGGTCCGTAGGACAGCGGCACCGCACCGGCGGTGACAATCTCCAGCCCGTTACAGGCCGGGTCGCAGCCGGAACCGGTAATGAAGATGCCCGCGGTCGCGTCGAGGTGATCGGTCGTGAAGCGAAAACAGGGCCAGGTGGAAAGGGAAATATCGATCACCTGGCAGCTCATCCGCCGCAGGGCTTCGGCCACGCCGGTCACCAGCAGGGGAGAACTGGGCCGTTCGTCGTGGCCAATCACCACGCGGGGACGCAGCGGGCGGGTGCCCGGGCCGGCTTCCGTTCCCTTTGCCCGCGGTGCCTGTTCCCACAGAATGGATGCCAGGGCCGACGCGATACCGGCCGCCACGGGGCGGGTCAGCACATTCAGGAAGATGCCCCGCACACCGTCCCGCTGAAACAGCGAAGGCACGGCCGTCCGCTGGCTGGTCTGCTCCAGCTGCTGCACCACGCCCGCCGACAGCGAACCGGTGTCCGTCCGCAGTGCACAGGTGCGGCAGGCCGGGAAGAACGAGGCCAGCCGGGACAGATGCACGGCCCGGCTGATGGGGTAGGTCTCACCGGGGCAGATGTACTGCTTCCCCGTGCAACCCGCTTCCGGCTGTGCTCCTGCCGACGACATGCCATATCCCTGGCGATGAAATCCGATCTGGCTGCGACACGTGGCAGTCAGCAAAGACACTGGTGGACCAGCCACCAGTGCCACCCGCGAAGATTCCCGGCGATGAAATCCTGATCGACTGCGCCTTGCGGCAATCACCGAAGACACTGCCGGGCCAGCCAGCAATGGCACCCCGGCGCAATTCCCGCACGCAATGGCGAATCTGACTTCCGCATGGCAGACTGTACGCCACATCTGGAAATCGGGTCAAGCAGAACCAGCCGGTGTCTCCGGCCCAGTCAACCGCTTTATTCACTGACCGAGATCTGAGAACATCGGTGCCATGCACGCCTCCGCCTGGCTCAGCGAGCCCGACAAACACCCGCCGACGTCCGTCATTGTGGTCTATGGCAATGAAAGCTATCTGCGGCAGAAGGTGCTGCACCTCCTGCGGAAGATGATCCTGGGCGACGATGCCAGCGACGAAATGTCGTTCAGCCGGTACGAAGGCGAAGACCTCGACCTGGCCACGGTGCTCGATGAGCTGAACACCATCTCCATGTGGGGCGACCGCCGCCTGGTGATGGTGGACGACGCCGACAGCTTTGTCACCGCCCATCGCAGCGGCCTCGAAAAGTACGTGCAGAAACCCTCACGTCAGGGGGTGCTGCTGCTGACGGTCAACAAGTGGATGAAAACCACGAAGCTGGCCAAAGCCGTGGAGAAATCCGGCCTGCCCATTGAATGCGCCGGCATGAAGGGGGCGGAGCTGTCCCGCTGGGCCGTGCAGCACGCAAAGCAGGAATACGACTGCCAGCTGACCCGGGAAGCCGCCACCCTGCTGATTCAGCTGGCCGGCGAGGGCCTGAGCCTGCTCGACCAGGAGCTGTCGAAGCTGGCCTCTTACACGGGCGACAGTGCGAAAATCGGCGCGGAAGATGTGGAAAAGCTGGTGGGCGGCTGGCGGATGGAAACCACCTGGGCCATGACCGACGCCATTCAGGCAGGGAACGCGGCCCGCGCGCTCGAACTGCTGGGGCAGATGCTCGATGCGGGCGAAGCTCCGCAGAAACTGATGGGCGGAGTGAGCTTCGTCTTTCGCAAGCTGGCGGCCGCCACGGAAATGGCTTCCGGCGGCATGAACCTGCAGGCCGCCCTGCGGAAGGCGGGCGTCTTCCCCAAAAGCCTGCCATCCAGCGAAGACTACCTCCGCCGTGTTGGCCGCCCGGAAGCCGAACAGATCCTCAGCCGGCTGGTGACTGCCGAAACCCGCCTGCGGAGCACCTCCGGCCTGGCCACGCCCCGGCTGATTGTGGAACTGCTGATTCTGGAACTGACCGGTGCCCCCGCTGCCGCAGCCCGCCGGTAACCGGGCGCCGGTAGCCGGCCGCTCTGGCAGCCCGTCAGCCCTGCACCGAGACATCCAGCACGAGGGGCAAATGATCGGAAGCGACCCGCGCAGCCGGTGTCCGGACGATTCGGGCATGCTCGATCTGCACGGCTCCCCGGCTGAAGGCCTTATCCAGAGAGCCCATGGCCAGCCAGGCGGGAAACGACCGAAACCGGGGAACCGGGAGTGTCGCCTGCTGAAAGCCGGCCCCGTGGAGGACATGCTGGCCCAGCATGTTCCGCCAGTCGTTGGTATCGCCAATCAGCACGGAAGGCACGGAATCCGCCTCGCGGAACAGCCGGTGCGCCAGCAGTTTTTCCACCTGCCACCGCCGTTCCCGCTCGACCAGTCCCAGGTGCCAGTTGACCACGTGCAGCGGGCCGGCCGGCGAATCCACCACCACCAGCTGGGCTCCCCGCGGCTTGCGGCGATTCATTCGCAGGGAAACCTGATGATGCGAGGCAAACGGCCAGCGGGAGAGAATCAGGTTGCCGTAACCGCCCGTCGTCAGGTGAAAATTCATCTGGTACAGCAGGTGAGGCAGGTCCAGTTCCCGCGAGAGAATGCGGGGCTGGTCCTCAAACCGCGAGCGGCGCACGTTCCGGTCCACCTCCTGCAGACAGACCAGATCGGGCTCTTCCCGGCCAATCACTTCGATAATCCGCTCCAGCCGGTACCTGCGGTCCCGCCCGCCAATGCCCTTATGAATGTTGTAACTGAGAATGCGCATAACAACCGTTCAGACTGACGGAATGAGCACGGCACCTGGCCGGCAGCCGGAACCCTGACCAGCCACCTGCAATCCTGGGGGCCGCACTTTATCATGCATGCCGGCAATCATGCACACTGGCTGCCTGAATCGCCGGTGGGCTGAATCACCGGCAGCCAGTTCCCCGTCCCCGGCCGCTCAGACATCAGGTCGGTGGCACACTATTCTTCCTGCAGGCCATTCCGCGGAGCAACCCTTGTCCGAAAGTCGCGCAACAGATCAGGCAGGCCACACCCCGCCCGGCATGGTTTATCTGGTGGGGGCGGGCCCTGGTGACCCCGGACTGCTGACATTGCGGGGCCGGCAGTGTCTGCAGCAGGCCGATGTGGTGCTGTACGATGGCCTGGTTAACACGCTGCTGCTGCGGCACACGGCCGCCCATGCCGAACGCACCTGCCGCAGCGAAGCACCCGGCCAGCGGATTCTTCAGCAGGAGGAAATCAACCAGCGGCTGATTGCCGCCGCCCGCCAGGGTCTCACCGTCGTGCGGCTCAAAGGGGGCGACCCGTTTATCTTCGGGCGGGGCAGCGAGGAAGCCGCCGCGCTGCGAGCGGCCGGCATTCCATTCCAGGTGGTTCCCGGCGTCACGGCAGCCACGGCTGCGGGCGAGTACGCGGGCATCTCGCTGACTCACCGCGATCACGCTTCCGCCGTGGCCCTCATTACCGGCCATGAAGACCCGCTGAAAGAGCAGTCGGCGGTCGATTACCCGCACCTGGCCCGCTTTCAGGGAACGCTGGTGTTCTACATGGGCCTCCATCGCCTGGAGGCAATTGTTTCGTCGCTGGTGGCTGCCGGCCGCCCCGCCGACGAGCCGGCCTGTGTCATCAGCCGGGCCAGCACACCGCTGCAGCGGACCGTCACCGCTCCTCTGGCCGAACTGCCCGCTGCCGTGCGGCAAGCCGGTCTGCGGGCGCCCTCTCTGATTCTCATCGGCCAGGTGGTCAGCCTCCGCAGCACCATCGCCTGGTACGAACAGCGGCCGCTGTTCGGTGTCCGCATCGGCATTACCCGGCCCATTGCCCAGACGGCCGACACCGCCGACCTGGCCCTGGAACTGGGGGCCCAGCCCGTGCTGATGCCCACCATTCGCATCGAACCGCCGGAAAGCTGGCAGCCCGTCGATGATGTCATTCGCCGGCTGCCGGATTTCGACTGGCTGATGTTCACCAGCAGCAACGGGGTCGATTCGCTGCTCGGCCGACTGTGGGAGCAGGGGGGCGACATCCGCAGTCTGAGTCACCTCAAACTGGCCTGTATCGGTCCTTCCACCGCTGCCGCCCTGGAGCACTGGCACCTGCGGGCCGATGTCGTGCCCGGCGAATACCGGGCCGAAGCGCTGGCGGCGGAACTTGCGCCGCTGGTCGAGGGTCGGAAGGTGCTGTGGGCCCGTGCCAGCCGGGGCCGGGATGTGCTGCCAGTCGAGCTGCGCGCAGCGGGAGCCCATGTCGAACTGACCACGGTCTACCAGAACCTCGACGTGGAACCCGACACCATTCCCGACCCGGGAACCCACCATCCGTCCGCAGCCATCGAGCAGAACCTCGTCGACTGGATTGGCCTGAGCAGTCCGTCCATCGCCCGCAATCTGGATGCACTCCTGTCGCCGGCTGCGCGGGAGAAGCTGGGACGTGAAGTTCAGCTGGTGGCCATCAGCCCGGTGACCGCCGCTGCCGCCGAAGAATGCGGCCTGCCCGTCGCGGCGGTGGCGACCGAATTCACCTGGGACGGCATGTTCCAGGCCGTAATCGAACACCGAAACCGCAGCTGAGACACCACCCGGAAACTTCCCGCCGGGCGAATGTTTCGGCCGCATTGCGGCGGCATCCGGGTTGCCATCGCCGCAGCACCATTCGACAATACCAGCGGCGAACCCGCACCTTCTGTTTCGCCCCCGCTTCCTCTACTCCCGCAGGAGTCTCCGATGGGCCGGCTGTCTGTCTTTCGCTGCGATGCTGTTCCGGCTGCGTCTGCCGCCCGGCTGCCACTGTCCTGCCTGGCGGGAGCCGGCATTCTGGTTGCCGTGAGCTGTCTCTGCAGCAGCCGGCTGACGGCCGACGATGCGGGCAGTCCCGCTGCGGGGAAACAGCCTGCCGCCAGCAGCGCACCCTCTCCGGCCGACGGCACACCGGCCGATGCGCCTGCGGCTGACGGGGCACCGGGGGATGAGACCACGGCGAAGAATCCCGAGGCCAGCCGGACGACCGTGTCCCGGCTGATTCCGCTGAACCGGCAGAAGACGGTCCTGCTGGATCAGACGGGCAAGCGGCTGCTGCTGCGGGCCGAAGTCGTGCTTGACCAGGGCCTGCTGGAAATGCTGCTGTGCCTGAAACAGACCAAGGAACACGAATCGATTCTGTCGGTCGATGCCAAAGCCCACGAGATTCACTCCGGGCTGCTGGTACTGGGCGCGCGGCCTGGCCATCCGGTGCAGTTCTCGCCGAAGTTCCAGCCCCCGGCCGGCCAGCCGATTGATATCTTCCTGCAGTGGACCGACGAGAAAGGGAAGCCGCACCGCGTCGATGCCAGGCAGTGGATCCGCCATGCCATCAACGGGTTTGAGGAGCCGCTGGCCGCCATGCCCGCCGGCCTGACCATTCCGCAGGAAATCAATCTGCGGTACGACGCGAAGAATAAAGTCCTCGTCTGGTACGGTCAGATGCAGCCCGCCCAGCGGGACCAGCTGCTGGCTCTGAGCGACACACCCGCCTGGCAGCAGGCCATCAGGGCCTTCTATTCCCGCAGCCAGCCCCGTCCGATGAAGTCCGGCTGGGTGTTTGCCGGCAGCAGTTTCTACGTCGATGAGAAAACCGGACAGCGGTTCTACCAGGCCGAAGGGGGAGACGTGGTGTGCGTGGCCAACTTTCCCACCGCCATGATCGACGTCGATACGGAAAGCTCCGCCACGGGAGAATCCAGCCTGCTGTTTGAAGCCGCCACGCCCCACATTCCACCCGTCGGCACGCGGGTCACAATCGAGCTGATCCCCGGAAAACGCAAGCCGGCAGAGAAACCAGCCACAGACAAACCGGCGGAAGACAAACCGGCGGAATCGAAGCCGTCTGAATAGCGGGCTGTCCCGGCTGAGATTCACCGACTCACATCGACACTCAAGCAGCAGAGTGCGAAACACCTGCGCGTTCAGCGGGCCAGCGGAACCCCAGACTCTGAACGTCAGCCGTTCTACCCTGCGCCCCAATGGCGCTGACCGTGCGTCGTCTTACTCTTCAACAGTGACAGCCAAAGTGAAACCCAACATGAACGACACCACCGCGAGAATGATACATAAAACTCTGATCGCTGCCATGCTGTTGACTATACCGGCCATTCTGCTTGTGGCGGAGGAACCCACCCCCGGTTACAACCACAAAATTCCCGCTAAGATCATGACGCCCGACAAGGTTGAGACGTCGATCGGGACGCTCAACTTCTTCGACGGCATGCCGGACGAAGCCACCGTCGACAGGCTGTACGACAACCTGCTGCGGATTCGCGGCGTCGAAACTTTTCTCAGCGGTATCCCGGCCACCTCAATTGAGGGGCTGCGCGAGGGCCACGTCGAGATGGGGGCCGACGCCTTTCACAAGTTCATCATCCTCGACAAACTGCTGGACTCCAGCCCGCTCTTCCTGACGGGCAACACCGACACCGTCTACTGCTCTGGCTTCTTCGATCTGCAGAAGACCGGGCCGATGGTGATCGAAGTCCCCGCGAAATGCGGACCAGGCACCGTGAATGATGCCTATTTCCGATTCGTGGTCGATATGGGCATTCCCGGGCCGGACCGGGGTGCCGGTGGCAGGTATCTCATCCTTCCGCCGGAATACGAGGGCGATCTGGAGGGACCGAT
>JAGQPV010000024.1 GCA_020426545.1 Planctomycetaceae bacterium | reverse complement strand
TCCCAGAACCAGCGTCAGATTGAGGACGACCTCCGCCAGCTGCTGCCCGCCATTCTGGATCAGGACGACTCACGGGTCGCCATCGACTGCGAACGGCTGATCCGCAGCTACGACCCGTGCATCAGCTGCTCGACACATTTCCTGAAGCTCACCCTGGACAGGAATTGATGAGTCGGACGCTGGTAGTTGGCGTGGGCAGTCCGCAGGGCGACGATCAGGCCGGCTGGCTGGTCGCTGACCGGCTGACGGCACATCACACGGACACCGGCAGTCCGCCCGGGTGGACCGTTCGCCGGGCCCGCATTCCACTCGACCTGCTCGACTGGCTGGACGGCGTCGATCGGCTGGTGCTCTGTGATGCCTGCGAGACCCTGGGTGAACCGGGCCAGCTCCACTGCTGGACATGGCCGGATCCCGCCATCGCCGCCTGTCGGTCGCTGACGAGCCACGACTTTGGCCTGTCGAGTGTGCTGCAGATGGCCGGTGCCCTTGGTCGACTGCCCCGGCAGGTAACCATCTGGGGCATCGAGATGACCGGAGCCGAGATGAACGGCAGCGAGCTGCCGCACGAACCTGCACCGGAACTCCACGCGGCAGTAGCCCGCGCAGTCGCGGAGATTCTCGCGGTCCTGAAATAACAGTCAGCGTTTACCCCGAGGCCGACGTTCCCGCTTCCGTCGCGGGCTTCTCTTCGGACCGGGTGACAGCCTGGCCCGGGAACAGCTGACGGCGTCTGTCACGCAGCCGCCCCACCCACTGCTCCATGCCGACTCCGGATTTCGCCGAAACCTCCAGCACCGGCATTCCGGGCCGGACCGATTCCACACTGCGGTAAGCCGCCGCCCGGTCGAACTCAACAGCCTCGGCCAGGTCGAGTTTCGTCAGCAGGGCCAGATCGGCCGTGTTGAACACAGTCGGGTACTTCTGCGGCTTGTCTTCGCCTTCGGTGACCGAGAACAGCACCACTCTCAGATCCTCGCCCAGATCGTACGTGGCGGGGCAGACGAGATTGCCCACGTTCTCGATGAACAGAAAATCGAGAGTCTCCAGGTCCCAGCCGGCCAGCGCCTGCCGCACCATCTCTGCTTCGAGGTGGCACACCGTGCCGGTGGTGATCTGCCGCACGGGCACCCCGGTTTTTGACAGTCGCCTGGCGTCGTTTTCTGTCGCCAGGTCCCCCACCAGGGCGGCCACCTGATGGCTCGCGCCGAGGGTGCTCAACGTCTCCTCCAGCAGCTTTGTCTTCCCGCTGCCGGGGCTCGAGACCAGACTCACCACGCACACGCCCGCCTCGTGAAACTGAGTCCGCAGTTCCCGCGCGACCACGTCATTCTGCTTGAGAACCTGCGTCCGCACCTGAACGAGCCGGGTTTCGACAGTCATCTTCAATCTCCAGAGCGGTCACTTCGAGTTCGCGTCCGCCAGTAATGCCTGGCGTCGGCGTGCCGCAGGCGGAACAGCACAACTGCTGAATTGAGGCAATCACAACTTCCGTCTTGCACTGCGGGCAGATGGCGGTGACCGGCACGACCTCAATGTCGAGCCGGGCCCCCTCCAGCGGTGAACCTTCCCGCGCCAGCTCCCACGCGGAGAGCAGCGCCTCCGGCACCACCCCCGACAGCGGCCCGAGCTTCAGCTGAACGGCAATTACCCGCGGATTGCCGTGCCGACCGGCTTCTTCTTCGGCAATCCCGAGAATACTCAACGCAATCGACAGTTCGTGCATCAGCAGATTCTCGGCAGTTGCTCGCCCGTCAGCAGGGTCACCACACGTTCTCCACCAATCACCGACTTCTGAATCACCATGCCCCGGTGGTCGTCCACGATTTCGCCGATAATCGCCGCGTTCTGGCCCAGCGGGTGGTTCCGCATCACGGCGAGCAGTTGACTGGCGTCTTCCGTGGGGACGACAGCCACCAGCTTGCCTTCGTTCGCCACATACAGCGGGTCGAGCCCCAGCATTTCGCAGGCTGCGCGCACTTCCGGCCGAATCGGAATCGCGGCCTCGTTCAGTCTGACGCCAATGCCCGAGCCTTCGGCCAGCTCGTTCAACGTGCTCGACAGCCCGCCGCGGGTGGGGTCCCGCATCCAGCGGATGGTGGGACAGGCCGCGAGCATGGCCCGGGTCAGACCGCCCAGCGGCGCCGTATCACTTTCGAGCAGGGTCTCGAACTCGATCCCTTCCCGCACCGACATGATGGCGATGCCATGATCGCCCACCGTTCCTGAAACCAGCACCCGGTCGCCCGGCCGGGCATTCCTGACCGAAAGACTTCGCCCTTCGGGCATCACGCCAATGCCCGACGTGGTGATGAAGACCTGGTCGCCCTTGCCCCGGTCGACGACCTTCGTATCACCGGTGACCAGCCTGACATTGGCTTCCTCGCACGCCTGCCGCATCGAGGAGACGATCCGCTTCAGATCGTCCATCGGCAGCCCCTCCTCCAGAATAAACGCCGCTGAAAGACACAGAGGCACGGCACCGCCGACCGCCAGATCATTCACCGTGCCGTTGATCGCCAGCCGGCCAATGTCTCCACCGGGAAAGAACAGCGGACGAACCACGAACGAATCGGTCGTAAAAGCCACGCGGGCTGCCGAACGTTCGCGACCAGCGTCAGCTTCCTCCGCGTGCAGTTCCTCCGCCTGATTCCTCGCCAGGCTCACAATCGCCTGATCTTCCAGCCCGGCGGCCGGGTCACTGCAGTAGCCCGGTACAAACAGCCCCGCAATGAGATCGGCCGTCAGCTTTCCCCCACTGCCATGACCGAGCAGCACCCGCGCGTCGGCGGCGAGCGGCGCGGGGCAGGACAGGTTGCTGAAGTCCGGACGATCCATGATTTTCGTTTCGTCAATGCGAATCGGTGGCGGCAGTTTCCGGGCGACGGTGGCGACCATAATTGTAATAAGCGGCGCAGGCCCCTTCGGAAGAGACCATCGTCGCTCCCAGTGGATGCTCCGGAGTGCATTCCGTCCCGAAGGCCGGGCACTCGTGCGGCCGGGTCAGTCCCTGCAGAATCCTGCCGCTGAGGCACACGGTCGACTCGGCGACCTCCAGCCGGTCGACGGCGAACCGCTGCTCCGCATCGAACCCGGCGTACTCCGGTGCCAGGCGGTACCCGCTGCGGGGAATGGTGCCGATGCCCCGCCACTTGCGGTCGGAAATCTCGAACACTTCGCCCAGCAGCTGCATCGCCCGGGCATTCCCCTCGTGCCGCACCACACGGGCGTACTGGTTCTCGACACCGGCCCGGCCCTGTTCCAGCATCAAGACGCAGCGGTACACGCCTTCCAGCAGGTCGAGCGGCTCGAAGCCGGTCACCACAATCGGCACGCCAAACCCGTCAGCCAGCGGCTCGTAATCCGCATAGCCCATCACCGCGCACACATGCCCCGCCGCCAGAAAACCCTGCACCCGACTGGAGGGAGACGAGAGAATGGCCTGCATCGCCGGCGGGACCAGCACATGGGAAACCAGCACCGCAAAGTTGGTAATGCCCCGTCGTTTCGCCTGCCAGACGGCCATGGCATTGGCGGGCGCAGTGGTCTCAAAACCGACGGCAAAGAACACCACCGTGCGGTGCGGGTTCTCTTCGGCGATTTTCAGACAGTCGAGCGGCGAGTAGACAACCCGTATATCGCCTCCAGCGGCCTTCACGGCGAACAGGTCGCGACCGCTGCCCGGCACGCGAAGCATGTCTCCAAACGAACAGAAGATGACCTCGGGCTGCGAAGCGATCTCCAGAGCCCGGTCAATCAGTTCCAGCGGGGTGACACACACCGGGCAGCCCGGCCCATGCACCAGTTCGATCTCCGGCGGCAGCAGCTCATCAATCCCGTAGCGGACGATGGTGTGCGTCTGCCCGCCGCAGATCTCCATAATGGTCCACGGCCGGGTGGTGACATGGCGAATGGCCTGCAGGAGCTTGCGGGCCGCGGCCGGGTCGCGGTATTCGTCCTGATATTTCATGCTGGCTGTCCCTCGTCCCCGGGCGGCTCCGGACTGTCGACTGCCTTTGCTTCCGCTGCCTTCACCTCCGCTGCCGCAGTCCGCTGTTCTGCTTCCTGCAGTTCCTCAAGTTCGTCCATCTGTTCCAGGAAGGCGAAGATCTGCCGGGCTTCGTCCTCGTCGACAACCGACAGCCCGAAGCCCGCATGCACAATCACGTAGCTGCCCGGCTGCGCCTCAGCCACGTGCTCCAGGCAGACCTGTTTGAACACGCCGCCGAAGTCCACCCGGCCCATCAGGATATGGTGCTGCTGCCAGGTCTCAACGACTTTTCCCGGAATTCCCAGGCACATGGACGGCTCCCGTTCCCGTGCGTCATCTCTCGTCGCCCCCGTCACAACCAGACTTCGCGGTCAGACGGCCGGCACCACAAGTCAGGACGTTTCACCGGCCCGCCCGGAACCGCCCCGGGGCCGGTTTCTCGAACACTGTCCCTGTTCCGCACCGGAAGACTCTTCTGATGTACCATATTCTCTGCCGGTCTTCAGTACCGCAGCCGCCACCGCCAGCTGACCGAGACTCAGACCACCATCGTTCGGCGGCACCAGCCGATGCCGATACACCTCGAATCCTTCGTCCGCCAGCCGGGCCGTGGCCTCTTCGGTCAGCACCGCATTCAGAAAGACTCCACCGCTGAGCACGACGGAATTCAGCCCGCTCTCCTGCCGGATGCGTCCACAGACTCCGGCAATCAGATCGACCACCGTCGCATGAAACCGGCCGGCAATCAGGCGGCAGTCCGTCCCCTGGCGAACGTCTTCAACCACCGCTCGAATCAGCGGCCGCGTATCGATCACCAGCGGCTGATCCGGTAATGCCTGCACCTCCCACGGATAACCTGGCTGCGGTTCGAGTCCGGTCGCCAGCCACTCCAGCTCCATGGCCGCCTGGCCTTCGTAGCTCACACGGTCCCGCACGCCAGCCAGAGACGCCACCGCATCGAACAGCCGCCCCATGCTCGACGTGGGCGGCGAATTGAACCGGCGGCGGAGCATGCTCTCAACCGTTCGCAGCGCCAGCGGCGAGATTCGCGGCTGCAGCAAATCAGGCTGCAGGGCGTCAGAACGACAGCCGGCATCGATCAGATGAGCGACCGCCATCCGCCACGGTTCCTTGACCGCCTGGTCGCCCCCCGGCAGACCAACGTACCGCAGATGAGCCGCACGGCGGAACGCCGCAGGATCCCCGGTGAGGAACTCGCCGCCCCACACGGCTCCGTCGGTGCCATATCCCGTGCCGTCGAACGTCACGCCGATCACCGGCTCCGTCAGGCCGTTCTCCACCATGCAGGCCGCCATGTGGGCATGATGATGCTGCACGGGTACCAGCGGAATCCCCCGAAGTCTGTGATCGAACGAACTCTCACCCGCCAGTCGCCGGGCAAACCGCGTCGAGGCATAATCCGGGTGCAGATCATGGGCGATGCACTCCGGCCGGTGGTCGAACAGCTGCAGATACAGGGCGACATCCTTCTCGAACGCCCGGAACGCCTGGTAATGATCGAGATCGCCCAGATGATGGCTGAGGATCGCCTGATTCCCCTGGCCCAGAGCGAACGTGCTCTTCAGCTGGCCGCCCACGGCCAGCTGCGGCACGGGGCACGAAGCCGGCAGGCGGACGGGCTGCGGGGCATATCCCCGGGACCGCCGCACGGGCAGTTCCGCCCCGGCGACCACCCGCGTGACCGAGTCATCGCAGCGAACGTGAATCGGCCGGTTGTGCACCAGAAACAGATCGGCGATACCGCGCAGCTGGTCAAGAGCAGCGGCCTCCGTCACAGCCATCGGCTCGTCCGACTGGTTGCCGCTGGTCATCACCAGCGGGATCCCCTCCACGGCGTCCACCAGCAGATGATGCAGCGGCGTATTAGGCAGCATCATGCCCAGCAGCTGCTGCCCCGGCGCAACGGCATTCGCGATGGCTGAACTCATCTCCTCCCGGCTGGCCGGTTCCGCCTTCCTCCGCAACAGCACAATTGGGCTCCGCCACGACTCCAGCAGCTCTGCTTCGCGCGGTTCGACGTCGCAGAAGACCCGCACGGCAGCGACGTCCCGCAGCATGAGGGCGAACGGCTTTTCGTCCCGCTGCTTCCGGCGCCTCAGTTCGCGAACGGCCAGCTCGTTCCGCGCATCGCACACCAGGTGATAACCGCCCAGCCCCTTGACCGCGCCAATCCGTCCGGCACACAGCCCCTCGGCCAGCTTGGCGACAGGATTTCCACAGGCGATCGGTTCGCCGTTCTGTCCCAGCAGCTCCAGCTGCGGGCCGCACCGGGGGCAGGCGACGGGCTGCGCGTGAAATCGCCGGTCGGCCGCGTCGCTGTACTCCCCCCGGCAGGCAGGGCACAGGGGGAACCCGGCCATCGTCGTCCGCGCGCGGTCGTACGGTGCGGCCTTCACAATTGTCAGCCGGGGGCCGCAATTCGTGCAGTTCAGGAACGGATAGCCGAAGCGGCGATCAGCCGGATTCCGCATCTCGGCCAGGCAGGCCGGGCAAGTGGCCACATCGGGTGAAATGCACACCGAGCCGGCAGAATCCGACTGGCTCGCCTCAATGCGGAAACTGCGGCGGGATTCGACACCGTCCTCCCCGAGCGGCAGCCGCTCGGAGAGGACTCGATCGATGCGGGCCAGAAGCGGAGGCCGGCTGACAAGCTCGTGCAGAAAGTGCTCCAGCAGGTCGCTCGCGCCTTCCGCTTCGATCAGCACGTCGCCTGCCTGGTTTCGCACGAAGCCGCCCAGCCGCAGCCCGGATGCCAGCCTGTGCACAAACGGCCGGAACCCAACCCCCTGCACGGTACCGCTGACTCGAATCCGAAGACGCTCCGTCATGCGGCTTCCAGCTGGCCTCGGGGGGGCGGGCAGACCGGGCCTTTCGGCCCTCCCCGGCAGGAAGCGAACGACGCTCCCGGGGACTGTCCCGCAATTATCCCCACTTCAGGACCCGCTGCAACCACTTTCCAGTGGCTCCAGTAGCGCCAGATCACCGCCGCCCCGGCGACGACTGCGGGATCGCTCCCGCTGGGACTGGGGACGCTTGAGTCGGGTCAACACATTCCGCCGGGCGCGACGCGTGGCCTGAGCGGCAGCCGCCCAGAGGTTTTCGTCTTTCGCCGTCGCCGCGATCTCACCGATTCCTGGCAGCAGCACGCAGACCCGGCACTGCTGGTCCACACCGCCGCGCGGTCCGTTCTCGTCGGTCACAGTCACATCGATCCGGGCAATCCGGTTTGAGAATCTCGCAAACGTCCGCCGCAATCGCTCGGTGAGAGCATCCAGGAGAACGTGCTGCCTGGCTTCGGAAGGAACATGGAGATGGATTCTCATCGAGACCTCCTGATGAACAGCAGAAAGAACGGAACAGAAGTGCTGCATTCCGGCAAACTTTATCAGGCATCAGCTATCTGGCATCGACACGGTCGCGTTCGGGCTGGAACACCAGTTCTTCGATTTTGAACTGCACGACGCCACTGGGTACCTGCCACTCAATGCTGTCGCCCACACAGTAACCGAGAATCGCGGTTCCGATCGGTGCCAGGACCGAAAGCCGACCGGACGCGATGTCGGCATCCTCCGGATAGACCAGCGTATAAGTTTCAACTTCCTGACTGCGAAGCTGACGCAGCCGGATGGTCGAGTTCATCGTCACCACGTCCGGGGGAATCTCGTCCGACGGGAGAACCAGCGCGCTGTTCAGTTCACCCCGCAGAGACTGCAGGTACAGCTTGTCACTGAAGGCGGCCGCGAACCCGCTGAAGAACAGATTCTCAAGTCGTTCGTGGTCTTCCTGGCTGATGATAATCTGTCGCTGTGCGACCATATCGAAGATCCTGCTTAATCCGGCGTCACAGGAAAACAGAGAAAGTCCGGGTAGAAGAAACTGATGATGTAAAACATCATCAGCGGCATCACCCCCAGAACGGCGATCCACATGGCAGACCTGACAACGAACTTCCTGTCTTCGTCATCGTCATCGGAAACATAAGGAAGGGGAATGCGGGGAACCGCATCCTGCCGCTTCCGCCCGTCAACGACGAATCGGGAAACATGGACTGGTCTCTGCCCGAAATGGCAGCGTCTTTCCCACAGGTTGACTGTCATGGTTTCACCTCGTTGCTTGAGTTCGTCACTCACTGTTAAGCAACAGGCGTGCCAGTAAATCACAGAACGCGGGAGTTCCGTTCGCACCGGCAAGACAGGCGAAACAGGCAGAGAATCAGGCGGGCACCGGCCTGGTCCGGCCCGATTCCGGGCGACAGCGGCAGGGTCATCGTCAACTGCCGGCGACAGGTGTCGCCCCTGGTTGACGGATCTGCTCAATCACGAAGCGGCTCAATCACGAAACTCAGCGGCATGAATTCCGTGTTTCGTCAGCAGTTTATGCATGCCCTGACGGGAAAGACCCGCCTGGCGAGCCGCCCGGGCGACGTTGCCCCCATGCTTTGCCAGTAACGCCGTCAGGTAGCAGTGATCCGCGTTGTCGAGCGCCTCTTCGCGGGAAATCTCCGCCAGTACGGAAACCGGCTGAGAAGGCTCCTGATTGGCTTCCCGCATCGGCTTCGGCAGGTCGGACAGCTGCACGGTGGCCTCGCTGGACAACGCAACCGTCCGTTCAATCACGTTGCGCAGCTCGCGGATGTTACCCGGCCATTCGTATCGGCGGAAGCAGTCCATGACTTCGTCCGAGAATCCGGTAATCCGGACGTTGCCCTGCTGCATGCTCTTCAGGAAGGCATCCGCCAGCAGCCTGACATCATCGCCCCGGTCACGCAGCGCGGGCAGTTCCATGTGAATCACACCCAGCCGATAGAACAGATCCTGCCGAAACCGTCCGGCATTGACCTCCTCCTGCAAATTACGGTTCGTCGCACACACGTACCGGGTATCCACGTGGTGCAGAGTGCTCTTGCCCACCGGAGTAAAAGCCTGCTCCTGCACTGCACGCAGCAGCTTAACCTGCGAAGACATCGGCAGTTCGCCGAGTTCATCAAAGAACGCCGTGCCCCGGTCGCTGCGGCTCAGTAATCCTTCCTGATCCGACACGGCTCCGGTGAACGAGCCCCGGGCATGGCCGAACACGACCGACTCAAACAGCGATTCAGGAATCGCCGTGCAGTCAATCACCTGAAAATTCTGATCGCGGCGACGGCTGTGCTGGTGAATCGCCTGCGCGATTATTTCTTTCCCGGTGCCGCTCTCGCCGGTGATCAGGATGTTTGAATCGGTCTGAGCCACGCGGTCGATAATTTCCAGCACTTCCAGCATCGCTTCGCTGCGACCGATGATCTGCGGAAACTTCGCCGAAAGCGCATCAACGTCCGCACGAACCGCTGCCGGCTCAGTAGAAATCGGCTTCGGCCGGGCAAGCACCCGCCGCACACTGGCCAGCAGGTCTTCGTACTTCACCGGCTTCAGCAGATAGTCCGCAATGCCAAGCCGCACGCTTTCAATCGCGGTGGGCAGCGACGGGACACCGGTAATCACAATCAGCGGGATATGCGGAAACTGAGCGCGGCCCTGCTGCAGCAGTTCGAGCTTCAGGTTCCCCGGCATGTTCAGGTCGGACAGAATCAGGTCGAACTGCCCGCTGCGAAGTCTGGCCAGTGCGGTTTCACCGTCTGAAACACATTCGCACTCGTAACCCGCCTTGCGCAGCAGCTGGCCGGTCGTCCGCAGGTACAGCGGCTCGTCATCGGCAATCAGAATTCGCTGTGTCGGCTGCTGTTCATTCATGGCTGCGGAACCGCCGTGGCAGCGTGAGCCGGATGCACGCCCCTGCTGCCTGTTCGTGATCAATCGCGATGATACCCCCCATCGCTTCGGCCAGACTGCGCGATACCGACAGGCCCAGCCCCATTCCCTGCCGGGTCCCGGTTCTGGTGCTGAAGAACGGGTCAAACATTCGGGCGGCCACTTCGTCGGAAACACCCTGTCCCTGATCGGACACGGCGACCGTCACCTGATCTGCCGAGGTGGAGATATCGATCCGAACCTCACCGGATGGAGGAGAAGCCTGAATCGCATTGCGGACGATATTCAGCAGGATCTGCCGGAACTCGTCTTCCCGCAGAACTGCCTCCGCCGCTGCCAGTTCTTCGTGCGGCACGCAATGCCCGCTGTGTGATGACAGCCGCACGCTCGATTTCGCAGCCACCGGCTCCAGCAGTACGATGACGTTCTCCACCGCCCGGCGCAGATCAAATCGGACAGGCTGCTGCAGACTGGGCCGATAAAGCTGATACATCTGATGGGTGATCGAACTGATCCGTTCGATCTCACTGTCAATCAGCTCCAGCAGTTCATAGTTTTCATCGTCCGCGGACAGATTGCTCCGGAACAGGGCAAACGCATTGCGAATCCCGGCCAGCGGATTGTTGACTTCATGAGCAACACCCGCGGCCATCTGCCCCAGCGCCGCCAGCTTCTCCATCCGCAGCCGCTGCTCCTCCAGCTGGGCAATTCTGGCCGTTCGCTCCTGCACCAGCTGCTCCAGATGCTGATTATACAGCCGCAACTCCTCACGCAGACGATGGCGTTCGGTCACATCACGCACGCTGGCACGAAACCCCTGGTGCCGCTTCTTTCCGTCGTACATGGGCTGCCAGGAAACAGCCGCCCAGCAGGTTGAGCCATCGCGATGGGCCACCTGGAACTCCACATCATTGCCACTCCCGCCGGATCTGGCATCGCGCAGGACCTCAGCAATCCGCTCCCGATCAGCAGCCGCGACCATGGGCAGCGGGTAATCGGCCATATTCAGGCACTCATTCGGCTGATACCCGGTAATCCGTTTGACGGCCTCGTTCACCCATAACAGCCGACCGTCCGGCGCATGCCAGCCTTCCCAGTCGTAAGTGCAGTCGGCAATTGCCCGAAAGACATAACTGTCAATCTGGTAACCTGGCGGCTGTTCCGGT
Organism: Planctomycetaceae bacterium; assembly: GCA_020426545.1. Lineage (GTDB taxonomy): Bacteria > Planctomycetota > Planctomycetia > Planctomycetales > Planctomycetaceae > JAGQPV01. The sequence goes on along the minus strand of JAGQPV010000024.1, from coordinate 8,468 downwards.
TGGTGCTCGGGAGTCATCCTGTTCATTCTACCGGATAGGATCCGCCTGTCTGCTACAGAGACCGGGACGCAAGGGCCAGCAACAGAATCAGCATCAGGACCAGCGTTCCTCGCAGCTGCTCACCCGGAGTCATCGATTCGAAGGATTCGTGACATTCACTGCTGATACGGTTGTCAGAAAGATTTGTCGACATGTGGTGGCTCACCAGATCTGGAGGTTCGGGAAGTGTGCGTTCGGTCATCCCGAAGTCTGACAGCAATGTGCATGCCGTTCGCGTTTTCCTCCCGATCTGGTGAGCAAACCGTCATGCACGAACGACACCGTCACCTCGCGGCGACACACTCCTCAGGACGTTTCGCCGGCTGATCCATGCTGGCTCTCCACACTGTCCGGGCCCGCATCGGCCACGGATTGAGCAAGCGGCGATTCGTCGACGACGGTCCCGCTCCATTTGGGAACCCGCTGTCGATGGGCGGCCCGCCCGATCATGTGAGCCGCCACCGGAGCCGTCAGAAACAGGAAACCAATGACCAGAATGGCCACGGTGGTGGTTTCTATGTCGGCGAACTGGACCGCCGTCGCGAGGATAGTGCAGCCCACCCCCAGCGTGGCGCTCTTGGTGGCCCCATGCATGCGGGTATACAGATCCGGCATTCGGACCACTGCGACGGACGCCAGCAGTGCGAACGCCACGCCGATGATCAGCAGCACGATGGTGACGATGTCGCTCATTGATCCGGTCCTCGCTGCAGATACCAGCAGAACCCGATGGTTCCGATAAAACTGAATAGCGCCACCACCATGGCCACTCGCAGGAAGATGACATCACCCGTTTCGATCGAGCTGACCGCAATCAATCCCACCAGCAGCGTGGCCACCAGATCGAGCGCGACGACACGGTCGGGAAGCGACGGCCCCAGCACCAGCCGCAGGAACGCCAGCCCCAGAGCAAGCACCAGTACAACGAGTGAGATCTGCGCGGTCAGGGCGACCCACGCGGACGTGGCCACGATCGGCACAGCGGCGGTCAGGTGCCCGGCAAGACAGTCCAGCATCATCGAATCAACTCCAGTAAACGTCGCTCAAAGCCGTTCTTGATACTGTCGCGAACTTCGTCGGGGCTGTCGACAAACATCGCATGCACATACAGCGTCTGCCGGTCGGCAGACACATCAAGACTCAGCGTGCCGGGTGTCAGCGTAATCAGATTCGCCAGCAGAGTAATTTCCAGATCGGCGTTCGCATCGAGTGGCACCGCCACGATTCCCGGTTGCATATACAGCCGGGGCGTCACCACATCGTAAGCCACCCGCAGGTTGGAAAGGATCAGCTGCCACAGGAAGAATCCAGTGAACCGCAGCGCAACCGGCAAACGTTGAAAATAGCGCGATGGCCCGACCAGAGGCTGGGATAACCACAGGACGCCATACCCGAACACAAAGCCTGTCACCAGGCTCCCCAGGGAAATGTGCCCGTTCGCCAGGGCCCACACCAGCGAAAGAAAGATATTAAAAAAGAAGTAGATCATTCCACTGTCCCTCCGCGTGGCGACTGCGGCGATTCCTGCGCCGCAGGCCGCTGGCCGGCGAGCGGACCGACATCAGCATTCGAATCGGCAGCACCTGCTTCGCTCTCCGGCAGACGACTGTTCGGGAGGACCGCCTGAATGTAGGCGTCCTGATCCAGCAATTGTCTGGCCGTGGCAAGGGACGCCTTCATCACCGGCCCCGCCATCAGGCCGATCCCCACGGTGAAAGTGGCCAGCAGCAGGATCGGCCCGTACAGGCTGAACCGGTCCGTCATCGAATGCGGTTCCCCGCAGGCTTCCGGCAGGGCCTCCTCAGGGGCCGGCTTCCAGAACACTTCCGCCCAGATCTTCGTCATTGAGAACATCGTCAGCAGGCTGACCCCCAGCGCCGCCGCCACAATGGCGTAGCGTTCCGCTTCCAGTCCGCCCTGAATCAGTGTCAGTTTCGCGAAGAAGCCCGACAGAGGGGGAATGCCGGCCAGCGACATCGCCGACAGGAAAAACAGCGTCGCCAGCACCGGAGCGGAACCGGACAGGCCGCCAGTCTCCGCCAGACGACCGGTGCCACAGTGCCGTTCCACCACCCCTCCGATCAGAAACAGATTCGTTTTCACGACAATATGATGAATGATGTAGAACACCGAACCGGCCAGAGCCAGCGGCGTGAACAGGGCCAGCCCCATCAGCATGTAGCCGATCTGGCTCACGATATGAAACGACAGGATGCGGCGGATTTCGCTCTGCGCCATCGCTCCCAGTACGCCGGTCACCATGGTCAGTCCGGCGATGAGCAGCAGCAGGTTATGCGTGAAGTCCAGATCGGTGACGAACATCAGTGTGAACGTCCGGATCAGCGAATACACGCCGACCTTCGTCAGCAGGCCGGCGAAGATCGCGGAGACTGCGACCGGCGGCGTGTGGTACGAGGCGGGCAGCCAGAAGAACAGGGGGAAGACGGCGGCTTTGGTGCCGAAGGCGATGAGAAACAGCATCGCCAGCACCGAGACGATCCCCTCATCGGGAAAGCTCCGCAGCTTCAGTGCCAGGTCCGCCATATTCAACGTGCCGGTGGCGGCGTAGATCACTCCAATAGCCGCCAGAAACACGGCCGATGAAATAAGGTTCAACGTGACATATTTAATCGCGCCTTCCAGCTGCCCTCGTTCGCCACCGAGCGTCAGCAGCACGAAGGACGCGATCAGCATCACTTCAAACCACACATACAGATTAAACAGGTCCCCGGTCAGGAAGGCGCCGCACACTCCCATCAGTAACAGCTGCACGAGGGGGTGAAACCCGAATTCGACCCGGCGGTCGTCAATCGTGACCAGCGAATACACCGACACGGCGAACACCATCAGCCCCGCCAGCAGCACCATGATCGCACTTAACCGATCCGCGACCAGCGTAATTCCAAACGGAGCGGGCCAGTTCCCCACCTGCAGCACGAGGATGTCGTTGCGGTCCACCTGCCACCACAGGGCAGCGGCGGAAATCAGCAGCAGCGTGGAACCGCCCACCCCGATGATTTTCTGGGCAGGAATGGACTTCCACGCCAGCACCAGCACAGCCATCGTCGCCAGGGGCAGAGCGATCGGAAGTATGACAGCAACCTGAGCACTCATGTATCGGTCGCTTTCAACTGGTCCAGATCATCGGTCCCCAGTGTTTGACAGGTGCGGTAAATCAGGACGAGCGCAAACGCCAGCACGGCGAAGCTGATGACGATGGCCGTCAGAATCAACGCCTGTGGCAACGGGTCGGCGATGGTCTCCAGAGGCTGCATTTCTCCCGCCGGCACAACCGGAACACGACCGCGAATCACCCCGCCCGCTGTGAAGATCAATAGATTGGCAGCGTGGCTCAGCAGACCGAGTCCGATCAGCAGCTTCACGACGCTGCGACGCAACATCATATAGATGCCGGCCGCATACAGGCCGCCGACGGTTATGGCCAGGATAATATCCATGAAACCTATTCTTCAAGCAGTGAAAAAATGAAGACCAGGGTCACGCCCGTGACGACGCAGTACACACCAAGATCGAACAGCAGGGGAGTACCGGGGTGCAGCTCTCCCAGACTGGCCGTTGTGACGGTGGTCCACAGGCCGGTCAGAAACGGGCGGCCGAAGAACAGAGGCGCCAGGCCACTGCCCAACGCCAGCAGCAGCCCGGAACCAATCAGCACACGGGGTGATACGCGAACCATCTGCCGGGCGGCAGCCGCACTGCAGGTCATCGCGTACAGCGCAATCGCGCCGCTGGCCACCAGGCCACCTACAAACCCGCCTCCCGGTTCGTTGTGTCCCCGCAGAAACAGAAATACCGATGCCAGCAGCAGCAACGGCAGCAGGAAACGAATGGCCGTCTTGAGAATCACCGAATCCATGATTCAATTTCCCCGCTGTGCGGAACCGCGACTGGAATCATCCGCCTCATTGCCGCTGCTGTCCGTGGAACCGGGGCGTGCCGCTGGTCTCAGCATCAGCAGCGAATACACGCCAATCGCCGCGATGGACAGGACGGTAATCTCGCCCAGGGTGTCGAGTGCGCGAAAATCGACGAGGATCACGTTCACCACGTTGCGTCCGTGAGCTTCCGGGACGCTGTGAGCAGCGTAATACGCGGAAATCGGATGGTCGGAGCGGACGGTCATCGCAAACAGCAGCAGCATGGTGATCGTCCCGCCCGCCACCACGGCGATCAGAGCATCCCGCCGCCGGGTGTGAACAGACGACAGTCGACGGAAGTCGGGTAGTCGGGAAAACGCCATCACGAACAGGAACACGGTCAGCGTTTCGATGACGAACTGTGTCATGGCCAGATCGGGCGCGCCAAACAGCACGAAAATTCCGGCGACTGCGTAGCCCGCAATCCCCAGTGCTCCCACCGACAGCAGCCACGTTTTCGCGCGCACGGCCACCACGGCCGACATCAGAATCAGGCCGGCCAGCATGACTTCGTGAATCCGAAAATCGAAAGGCATCGGGTCCAGGTGGGATGACAGCTCGCCTCCCAGCGCCATCCAGACGCTGAATACGGTGAGCCCCACCATCATGAGCAGGTAGTACCGCAGGTAACCGTTCTGCAGGATTGCCGTCTGACCGCGGGCCAGCTGGTTGACCGACTTCAGCAGCCAGCGATACGCCCCCGCCGGGCCCCAGGGCATGAACCGGTCGGTCGCGGTGATGACACCTGCCAGCCGATGCCGTTGCCAGTACAGCAGGAATCCGCCCGCCAGCGTCAGCAGCGACAGCAGCAGCGCGGCATTGACGCCGTGCCATAACTTGAGTTTCACCGACACATCCTGCCCCGCGATGGCCGTACTTCCCGCTGCCAGCAGTTCGCTGAACGGTCCCGGCAGCAGCCCCAGGCAGAACCCGGCGATTCCGAGGACCACCGGCGGCCCCCACAAGGCCGGCCCGCCCTCATGCGCCTGTTGGGCGGCATCGGTCTGGCGGCCGAAGAAGGGGGTGATGCAGACCATTCCCGCGGCCGCAACCAGACCAATGTTGGACAGCACCGACGCGACGAGATAAGGAACGCTGGCCTGACTGCCAACCGCTTCGTACCAGGTTTCCTTGGCGATAAAACCGAAAGTGGGCAGTATGCCCGCCATCGAAATGCCCGCCAGCAGGGCTGCCCCGCAGGTGGCAGGCATGACCGACCGGAGCCCGCCGAGCAGACGAATGTCGCGCTGATGCACGGCATGATCGACCGCTCCCGCCATCATGAACAGCCCGCCCTTATACAGCGCATGGGCCACCAGCAGCACCAGGGCAGCAGTCAGAGTCGCCTCCGTGCCAATGCCCAGCAGCATCATCAGCGTGCCCAGCACACTGATCGTGGCGTAGGCCAGAATCTGTTTCAGGTCCGTGGCCCGCAATGCCAGCACCGCGCCCAGCACCATCGTGGCCGTCCCGATCGGGGCAATCATCCAGAACCACTCGGCTGTTCCCCCCAGCACGGGGTGCAGCCGCGCCACCAGATAAACGCCCGCCTTGACCATCGTCGCCGAATGGAGATACGCGCTGATCGGCGTGGGAGCCGCCATCGCATCGGGCAGCCAGAAGTGAAACGGAAACTGAGCCGACTTCGTAAACGCTCCCAGGAGAATCAGAACCAGCATCGGTCCATAGAAGGCGTGCTGCTGAATCTGATCGGCGTGATTCAGCAGTTCGGATATCTCGAACGACTGGCCCGCGAATCCCAGCAGTAACAGGCCAGGCAGCAGCAGCAGCCCGCCACCACCCGTTACCAGCAATGCCTGCAGGGCGGACGCCCGGGACTCCGGACGATCGCTGTTGAAACCAATCAGCAGATAAGAGGTGATGCTGGTCAGTTCCCAGAAGATAAACAGCGTCAGCAGATTGTCCGCCAGCACCACTCCCAGCATGGCCGCCATGAACAGGAGCAGGAACATCCACAACCGCCCCAGCCGCTCATCGCCTTTCAGATAGGCCCCGGCGTAAACCAGTACCAGCGCCCCGATGCCGGTCACCAGCAGTCCGAACAGCAGACTCAGACCGTCCAGCCGCAGCGAGACCATCAGATGGAGACTCGGCACCCAGTCCACAGCAGCGGACACATTCTGCTGGTTCACAACCGCCGGCCACTGCTGCAGCAGGCAGACCGCCACCCCGGCGGGAACCAGCGCCAGCAGCCAGCCACCGCGTGAACCAACCATCCGGCTTACGCCCGGAGCAAGGCCCGCAGCAATCAGAATGACCCACAACCACAGAAACATCTGCCCTCCCGGATGAAACCTCGACGAAGTATCTCACTGAACAGAATTCAGCCGGCGTCTCCCTGAACTCATTCCAGTCGCCAGAGTTGCCATGGTGGCAGGCCAGACCCGGGAAGCAAGCCCGATCCCACCGAAGATCGCGGGCATTTCCCGCAAAACCACACGCGGCACCGTCATGCAGGGGCGACAGTGTCAACTGCAGACGACAGCTCCATGCACCTGCCGGACTGGCGGAGGTTCCGCTGGATTCCTGCTGCGTTCCCCCGTCATAACCCGGCCTGAATCCTGCAGATGCCGGTGGTTACGTCCGGGCACAGGCAGTACGGAACCATTCCCGCTCCGGTTTGAAATTTTCGCGAATCCAACCGGAATTCGGGGGCGGCGGCGGTACGACAGGTCCTGAATATCTCTCGACTGTCACGGAATAACTCAGCACCCGTCCGATGCGAAGCAGGGCGGCTTTTTCCCGGCAACAGGGCGGCGACTTCCGACTCGCACTGTGCATGATAAAGCCCGGCCCAGCTGAACCGGAATAAATCTTCCGCTGGAACACCACCTGCCGCCGCGAAAACTTTTCCATGCGACCAGGTATTGCAATGAGCTGGTTTGTCCGGAAGCACGGAAAGGTGCCGGTCCGATCACCTTGACGCCAATTCACCGACCGGACACGATGACTGCCGCAGAGTCATCATCCGACAACATCTGGCGAGCGCTATCAGGCGATCACCACCCGGTGAGCACTCCATCCACCAGACAGGAAGTGATTCCGCGGGAGGTACGGCACTTCCGGCGCCTGCATGGCTGGAAGACCGGGAACGCACAGGATTTTACGGTTTACATGGTCTGTCCAGCTGCAGCTGGAGCAGAACCCGATTGAAGCACATCCGCCTGCGCATGCATCGCTCGACATCACCGCGTTCCTTCCCAGCCACCAGCAGCCCGAGTTCATGCGTGGGGGGAAACTCTCCGACTGGCTTCCGGCCGGGTGAGTGCAACGGGACGCGATCACGAAGGGCATCCGTTCGTAATCAGACGATGAGAATACAGGGGCTGGTCATGTCGAGGAGAATGACTGTCGAGGATGCCAACGTCTTTATGCGGCAATTTAAACTGCTCATCGCGGGTTTCGTCGCCCTGTTAGTCGTGCCGCTGATCGTTTATGCCTTTTATCTCGAACGACGGCTCGAAACGTTCGAAGATTCGCTCCGCCCCAGCTCGCCCCAGGAGCTGGAGAGCGATGAGACTGTTCCAGGAAACCGGTACCCCCTGGTGGCACATACCGTGACAGGGCAGGTGGTCTACGTTCCGGTCTATTCGCACATCTACCATGGTGTGGGCCAGCCACATCTGTTGACGATCACGCTGAGCGTTCGGAACACGAGCATGGAACACGAGATTGTGGTCAGGTCCATGCGCTACTTCGACACGAAAGGCAGAGAAGTCAAATCGTATCTCGACAGGCCGGTCCGTCTGCCCGCTCTGGGCACGACGGAAGTTGTTGTCGAACGTGACGATGCCTCTGGCGGCAGCGGTGCGAACTTTCTGGTTGAGTGGTACGCCAGGTCCCCCGTCACGGAACCGATCATTGAGGCTGTGATGATCGACACCAGTTCGCGACAGGGGATCTCCTTCACTGGTCGCGGTACCGTCATCAGTGAGGCGGCATCCGATTCGACAGAAGACGCAGGCAGCTCAGGAACCCCTCCGACAGCAGAATGAACAACAGGCTAAAGGGACGATGAACTGCTGCCGTGGAATTCACAAACCTTCCTGCTGGTTTTGCAGTGATTCTGCAGTCGACTGAACTCATCACACTCCCGCCCATCCCTGTCTTCATGGAGTCGTCCGGGAACTGCAGCAACGGGCGGTTTACTCAGCGGCCCGGTCGGCAGACGCCCGCTCTCGCACGTGATCAGATTCATCGCCACGCGTCGCCCGGGAGAAATATTGGCTGGTTGGCGGGCGCGCTAAGCCACGGCAGCCCTGATGCACCAGAGAAAAACAGCGTTCGTGCTGCATCTGCTTCGGTGCTCCGGGGCCTGGCGGTCGCGGGCCGGCCAGCCTCTTCCACGCGGCAGCGGCCCTCCTGTGGCCGTTCCCGTGCGAAGCGTTCTGCTGCTCTGGAGCTCTCCCGGATTCCTCGCCGCGGGCTGACGTCCCGGAGAGGGTGGTCCCTGCTGGATCACCCGTGCAG
>JAGQPV010000248.1 GCA_020426545.1 Planctomycetaceae bacterium | reverse complement strand
GCCGACTCCGAAGGCTACAACGAGGAAGACCGCGTGCGGCCGCATGCCTGGCGGTATCGCGATTATGTCATCAGTTCGTTCAATGCCGACAAGCCGTTTGATCAGTTCGTCACGGAGCAGCTGGCCGGAGACGAACTCGTGCCCCGGCCGTACCAGAACCTGACTGCCGAACAGATCGACACCCTGGCAGCCACCGGTTTCCTGCGGATGGCTCCCGACGGCACGGCCAGCGGGGGAATCGATCAGGCCGTGGCCCGCAATCAGGTGATGGCCGACACGCTGCAGATTGTCTCGACTTCGCTGCTGGGCATGACGGTCCACTGCGCTCAGTGTCACGACCACAAGTACGACCCGATTCCTCAGGCCGATTACTACCGGATGCGGTCGATCTTCGAACCGGCCCTCGACTGGTCGCACTGGAAGGTGCCCGCCGCGCGGCAGCTCTCCCTGTACACCGATGCCGATCGCGAGCTGGCGAAACAGATTGAAGCGGAAGCCGCAAAAGTCGATGCGGCCCGGCAGGTTAAAATCGAGGAATACATCACCCGCACCCTCGAAGAAGAACTGCTGCTGGTGCCGGAAGAAGCGCGGGAGGCCCTCCGCGCGGCCTATCGCACCGCGGCGAAGGATCGCAACCCGGAACAGCAGACACTGCTGAAGAAATACCCCTCGGTGGCCAGCATCAGTGCTGGTTCGCTGTATCTGTACGATCGGCGTCGTTCGGCCCGGGCGTCGAAGCTCGACCAGGAACGAAAAGCGAAAGAGCCACAGTTCGTCGCGGAAACCCGCCGCAAGGCGCTGGAGCAGGTTCCGGCCAACCAGCGGGCTGCCGTGGAACAGGCTGCCGCCGCCGCGACCGAACAGCGAACCGACGAGCAGCGGGCCCTGCTGGCACAGTTTCCGGCTGTGCTGGTGACCGCCGCCACACTGGAACAGTTCAATCCGGAAGCCGCGGCCGAACTGAAGCGACTGGCCGAGGAAGCCACCGAACTGCGGGCCAGCAAAGCGGCCGACGACCTGAAAGCCTATGCCGACAAAGCCGCCGCCATCCGCGAAACGAAGCCCGTCGAAGGCTTCCTGCGGATGCTGACGGAAGATCCCGGCCGTGTTCCCGCCACGAAGGTCTTCTTCCGTGGTGACCACGAACAGCCCAAAGACGACGTGCTGCCGGCCGACCTGTCGATTCTGGCTTCCGCCGGTGCCCCGATCGAACTGCCCGCAAAACTCGAGGAACTGCCCACCACCGGCCGCCGGCTGGCCTATGCGAAACATCTCACCAGCGGACAGCACCCGCTGTTCGCCCGCGTGATTGTCAACCGAATCTGGCTGCAGCATTTCGGCCGCGGTCTGGTGGCATCACCGGCCGATTTCGGCGTCCTGGGCGAACTGCCCACGCATCCGGAACTGCTCGACTGGCTGGCGACCGAGTTCGTGCGGTCCGGCTGGAGCGTCAAGCACATGCACCGGCTGATCATGGCATCGACCGTCTACCGCCAGACGTCGGTGGTCGATGAAGCAATCGTCAATGCCGACCCGCTGAACCGGCTGCTGATGCGGTTTCCGCTTCGGCGGCTGGAATCGGAAATCGTGCGGGACGCCATGCTGGCCGTCAGCGGGAAGCTCAACCCGAAGCTGGCCGGCGAACCCGTACCCGTGATGGAAGACGCGGTCGGTCAGATTATTCTGGGCATCGAAAAGCTGGATGGCGAACGCAAGCCGACGAATGCCATTCCCCTGGATGGCGAGGAATTCCGTCGCAGCGTGTATGTGCAGGTTCGCCGCTCGCGCACATTGTCGGTGCTGGAAGCCTTCGACGCGCCCGACATGAGCCCCAACTGCGAAAAACGGACCGCCTCCACCGTGGCCCTGCAGTCGCTGATGCTGATGAACGGTCAGTTTGCTGTCGATTCCGCCGCACAGCTGGCCGACCGCCTGCTGGCCGAAGCCGGAACCGACCGGAATGCACAGCTCACCCTGGGCTGGAAGCTGGCCTTCGGGCGGGACATCACCCCGGACGACCTGAATGCCTCCGCGGAATTTCTGACTCAGCAGGAACAGGAGCTGGCGGACCGGATGCAGAAAGACAGCCCGGCAGCCGTTCAGCGGCAGGCCCTGGCCACCTGGTGTCAGGCGCTGTTCAGTTCCAGCCGGTTCCTGTACTACGACTGACCGGACTGCAGCGGACCAGCTCTCCGGAAGACTCACCCGCCCGGCCAGTACCTGAGGCCGGCGGCCACTGCCCATACCGCCTCTCCCGAGAACCAGCCCATGTTTGATCTGTTTCAGCAGCTGCTTTCCCAGTCGGCCGGCAATCGCCGCGAGTTCTGCCGGGCCGGCATGTTTGGTCTGGCTCCCGTGGCCCTGGCATGGCTGCTGAAGCAGGACAACGTGCTGGCGGCTCCTTCCGCCCCGGTGATGCAGCCCCAGCCGGACGACACGTTGCCCCGGCAGCCGCATTACGAGCCCCAGGCGAAGGCGATGATTTCGCTGTTCATGCAGGGTGGCCCCAGCCAGATCGATCTGCTCGACCCCAAGCCCGAACTGAACCGGCTCGATGGCCAGCAGTTTCCCGGCACCATCAAGTACGACAACGCCGCCCAGGCCAGCTCGCGGGTGCTGGGCTGTACGTGGTCGTTCGCAAAGTACGGCGAAAGCGGGACGGATGTTTCCGAGCTGCTGCCGGCATTTTCTGAAATTGTCGATGACGCCCTGGTGGTGCGGTCGATGCGGACCGGCGTGAACAACCACGGCCAGTCGATTCATGCCCTCAATTCCGGCCGCACGCAGCGGGGCCGGGCTTCACTGGGCAGCTGGCTGACTTACGGGCTGGGAGCCGAAACCGCCAGCCTGCCGGCCTATGTCGCCATGACGGACCCGCAGGGAATCCCCGTGGAAGGCGTGCTGAACTGGTCGAACGGGTGGCTGCCTTCGATCTTTCAGGGAACGGTCGTCCGGCCCCGCGAGCCGAGGATTCTCAACCTGCAGCCGCCCGATGGACTGAGCGGAGCCGTCCAGAAGAACTACCTGGGTTTCCTCGAGCGGCTGAATCAGCAGCACCTCGACGAACATCCCGCCAGCACGGATCTCTCAGCCCGGATCGCCAACTACCAGCTGGCGGCCCGCATGCAGACTTCCGCCGGCGAAGCACTCGACATCAGCCAGGAAACCAAAGCCACCCACAAAATGTACGGCATCGACCAGCCCGAGTCGCAGGAATTCGGCACCCGCTGCCTGATTGCCCGGCGGCTGGTGGAACGGGGCGTGCGGTTCGTGCAGCTGTTCACGAAGAACCAGTACTGGGATCACCACGGCTCGCTGCGGTCGGCGCTGCCCCGGTCGTGTGCGAAAGTCGACCGCGGTGCCGCCGGTCTGGTTCAGGATCTCAAACAGCGGGGCCTGCTGGACAGCACCGTGGTGCACTGGGGCGGGGAAATGGGCCGGCTGCCCGTGATTCAGAACGACGCCGGCCCGGAGAAAGTCGGCCGCGACCATAACACGTACGGTTTCAGCATGTGGCTGGCCGGTGGCGGGTTCCGCCGGGGAGGCACCTTTGGCGCGACCGACGAATTTGGCCACCACGCCGTGGAAGACATTGTGCAGCACTATGACTACCATGCGACCCTGCTGCATCTGTTCGGCCTGAAGCCCGACAAACTGGTGTACCGCACCAGTGCCCGCGAACAGACGCTGCTCGACGGTCAGCCGGGCAAAATTATCGATGGCCTGCTGGCCCGACCGGCGGACCACGGCTGAAGCCGGCCGCGGGCAGGAACCCCCGTGAGGGTGCAGCTTCGGGTGAGTGGTTCATCATAGATCTTGTGCGGATAGAGCGGAAAACAGAATGACAGAGTCTGCCGGCACAGAACCACTGGGCGTGGGGATCATCGGGCTGGGAACCGTGGGCTCGGGCGTGGCCCGGGTGCTGCTGGAACATCCCGAGCGGATGCAGCGCCGCGCCGGCCGCCCGGTCGTGCTGCGAAAGGCCGTCGTGCGGGATCTGTCCCGTTCGCGGGGAATCGAGCTGCCGGCCGGCATGCTGACCGATCAGGTCGACGAAGTGCTGAACGACCCGGAAACCGGGCTGGTGGTCGAGCTGATCGGCGGGCTGTCTCCCGCCCGCGAATTTGTGGAACGCGCGCTCAAAGCCGGCAAGGATGTCGTCACCGCCAACAAGGCGCTGATTTACGAACACGGCGACGCGCTGTGCGCACTGGCCCGCGAGCAGGGAAAAACCATCGCCTTTGAAGCCGCCGTCGCAGCGGGCGTGCCGATCATCGGCAGCGTGGGGCAGGCTCTGGCTGCCAACCAGATCACCGGGATTGAAGCCGTTCTCAACGGAACGAGTAACTTCATTCTCACGGAAATGTCTCACAACGGGCTGCCGTACGACGCAGCCGTGCAGCTGGCCCAGGAGCGGGGCTATGCCGAGGCCGACCCCTCGATGGATGTGGACGGCACCGATGCGGCCCACAAACTCGTCATTCTGACACAGCTGGCGTTCGGCACCCGGGTTCCGCTGGATGCGTTCATCCGCCAGGGAATCGACACGCTGGAGCTGGCCGATCTGCAGTATGCCCGCGAGCTGGGTTACCGGGTGAAGCTGCTGGCCGTGGCCCGCATTCGCAACGGCCTGCTTGAAATGCACGTCGAGCCCACGCTGATTCGCCGCGGACACCCGATGTCGACCATTGAGGATGTCTACAACCGGATCCAGATCGATGGCGATGTGGTCGGCCGGGTGTGGTTCTCCGGCATGGGGGCCGGTCAGGCCGCCACCGCTTCGGCCGTTGTGGCCGATCTGATCGACACCGCCTCCGGTCGGACACGGCTGAATTTCCCGCTGCTCGATCTGTGGCACCAGCGGGAACCGGTCCCCGTGCTGCCTGCCGACGAGCTCTCGCGGCGGTATTACCTCCGCTACAACGTGATCGACCGCCCCCACATGATGGCCGACGTGACCGATATTCTCGGCCGGCAGGGCATCAGTATTGCCTCAGTCATGCAGCACGAGGCTCCTGAAATCGACTGCACCAGCGACAGCGATGAGGAACCCATCGTCCCGCTGGTCATTATGACGCACCGGACAACCGAAGGTCAGATGCGGTCGGCCGACCGCGAAATCGCCCAGCTGCAGGCCGTGCGGATGCCACGGGTGAGAATGCCGGTTGACGGCTGAATTCCGTAACCGTTCGCGGAAAAACCCCGAAACCCTGGCTGTCGATCAGGTGTTCAATGGGTTAGCATAAAGGCCTGAGGGCTGCGCCTGTCCACACCTGCGGACTGCGCCGGCTGGCCATCCCCGTCGACGGGCCCTCCCCAGGCACTCGGATAACCCGGCAATTCGCGGAAGGTAAACCGCATGACTTCTTCTTCTGGTGATCTTCGTCTGTCAGCAGCTGGCCCGGTTTCGCACCTGCCAGCACCCCGTCGGGGCCGGGTACTCCCGGCGATGATTCTGTGCAGTCTGGCGGCCGGTGGTCTGGCAGTCGGGCTGTGGAGCAGCCCGTCCGCTCCCGCAGCCGAAGCAGCAGAGCAGGGGAAGGAACAGCAGGCCGCTGCGGCAGAAGCAGACTCGTCGAAGAAGTCACAGCTCACCCCCGAAGAGCGGGAAGCCAGTCAGGAAGCTCTGGCGGAATTCAATTCGCTGGTCGGCGGCTGGCGGGGTGTCGGCATGCCGCAGCGGGGTTCCCGCAAAGGGGCCTGGCTGGAGAAAGCGAACTGGGTCTGGGACTTCACCGACGGTGTGGCCCTGAAATACCAGATCGACAACGGCAAACTGCTGGAAACCGCCAGCCTGACCTGGGATCCGGCGACGAAAACCTATCACCTGCGGGGAAAGTTCGCCGACGATGAAGTCCGCGAATACTCCGGCAAACTCGAGGGCAGCAAGCTGACCGTCGAATCCGCTCCCGATGAAGACGGCTATATTCACCAGATGGTGATTACCCGGCTGAACAGCAAACGCACGCTGGTGCTGCATCAGCGGCGGCGGGAAGGCCAGCAGCTGCTGATGCGGGTGGCCGAAGTCGGCTACACGCGGGAAGGCACTTCCCTGGCCGTGGAAGGCGCGGGGGAGCCGGAATGTGTCGTCACAGGCGGCAAAGGCACCACCGCAGTGACCTACAAAGGCCAGACGTATTACGTCTGCTGCACCGGCTGCCGCCAGGCCTTCGACGAGGATCCCGAAGGCGTGATTGCCGAGTACAAACGCAAGCTGGCAAAGCGGAAGAAAGAGGCCAGCGGCGGCTGAGCGGGGCCTTTCCCGGCTATTCAATCGCAACCTGTTATTGAATAACAAGTTGCAGATTCTGCCGGTTGGCGATTTGGCCCGCCGCATCATCTTGACAGGTTTTCGCAGGAGCCATACCCTACCGCTCTCTCACGTCTCACGCCCCTGCATCCCTGCTGTGCGAATGGAGTCGCCGATGTCTGCAGGCAGCCGTTCTGCGCCCAATGATTTTTCCGTATCCGAGCCGGTTCCGTTCATCGATCTTGTCCAGCAGTATCAGCACATTGCGACAGATGTCCAGGAATCCGTTCAGCGCGTCTTCACCGACCAGGCCTTCGTCCTGGGTGAAGAGGTGTCTGAGTTCGAATGCGAGGTCGCCGAGTACTGCGATTCCCGAGCGGCCATCGGTGTCGCCTCCGGTACCGATGCCCTGATTCTCTCGCTGATGGCTCTGGAGATTGGTCCGGGCGACGAAGTCATTACTTCGCCGTTCACCTTCTTCGCCACAGCCAGCTCCATTGCCCGCGTCGGGGCGAAGCCGGTGTTTGTCGATATCGACCCGGCCAGCTTCAACCTCGACTGTGGCCAGGTGGAAGCAGCCATTACAGAACGCACCCGGGCCATTATGCCCGTGCATCTGTTCGGCCAGTGTGCCGAAATGGAACCGCTGTGGCGGATCGCCGTCCGCGAGCGGCTGGCCATTGTGGAAGACGCCTGTCAGGCCATTGGTGCGGAATACCACGGACGCCGGGCCGGCGTGCTGGGCACCGTGGGCTGTTTCAGCTTCTTCCCCACCAAGAACCTTGGCGGTGCCGGCGATGGTGGCCTGATCACCACCGACGATGCCGAACTGGCAACCCGTCTCCGGCGGCTGCGGGTTCATGGCGACGCTGGCGGATACCGTCACCTGGAAGTCGGCTACAACAGCCGGCTCGATGCACTGCAGGCCGCCGTACTGCGGGTCAAACTGCGTCATCTGGATTCCTGGAGCGATGCCCGCCAGGAAAACGCCCGCCGCTATGGCGAACTGTTCCGGCATTACCAGCTGCTGGATACCATCGAGCTGCCCGCCGTGCTGGCCGATCGCCGGCATGTGTACAACCAGTACTCGGTGCGGGTTCGAGGCGGCAAACGGGACGCTGTCCTGAAGCATCTTCGCGACCACCAGATTGGTGCGGCGATTTACTACCCCATTCCACTGCATCAGCAGGAATGCTTCGCCGATCTCGGTTACCGCACCGGCGACCTGCCTCAGTCGGAAGCGGCAGCCCGGGAAGTCCTGGCCCTGCCGATCTTCCCCGAGCTGCAGGCCTATCAGCAGGAACTGGTCGTCCGCGGAATCGCCGAATCGCTGGGCCGGCTGAGCCGGGGTGCCAGTATTCAGCCCAAATTCGAATTCCCCGATCAGCAGCGGGCCGCCTGACTCCCGCCGGTTTCCTTCCGTCTGCGGAGGGAGACGAGCCTGAACCCAGGCCAGAACCATCTCACGCCGCTCTTCCTTCACCTGAGGGAGAGCGGCGTGTTCCATTGAGCGAAACAGCACGGTTCACCGGGACCATCGCCGGGGCCATGCTCATTGCCGTGACAGCCGCATGGGCAGCTGTGCGACAAAGGGAATCAGTTGCTGCAGAAACAGGCCCTTGCCAGCATGGGCATGCCACACCTGCAACGGGCCGGCTTCATGGGTGGCACGTCCCGGAGGCACGACGGGCGTGGTCTTCT
>JAGQPV010000247.1 GCA_020426545.1 Planctomycetaceae bacterium | reverse complement strand
CGGTGTGGGAGGGAGACAGCCTGGCGGCGTGGCAGGATCTGCTCGAACAGCAGCTGCGGCAGGATGGCCTCGACCCGCAGGATGAACCTTGCCGCGACCGGTGGATGCGCCGCCGAGCGTTCGGCAATATGGCCGCGGCGCCGGAGCCTGCCCTGCGGGCCGCCTGGCTGAAGCTTCGCCGGTTTTTCAGTATTTATCCGCTGGCCAGTGCCGAGGGAGGGCTCAGAAAGTACGCCGCGGCAGCTGCCGCCCTGGTGTTTGGAGCAGGGTATCTGCTGGTGCTGGTGGCTGTTCTGCGTCATGGCAGAAGCCTGTTGCGGTGGTTCTGGCCCGGGCTGGTGCTGCTGGCTGGTTTCTGTGCCGTGCATGCCGTGTTCTGGACCAATGCCCGCATGCGGGCTCCCGTGGTTCCGGTACTGGCCGTGCTGGCGGCTGCGGCGCTGGTTTCGCCTCGCCCGGGCGGGTGGGCAACCGGGGAATCAGCAGTCGCCAGGTCAGCCTGGAAACGGGAGATTCGTTCTACCGGGAGCTGACAGCTTCGGGTAGACTCATCTGGTCTCAGGACACCAGTGCCCTGTCCGGGCGTGATGTTCGGCCTGCCGGATTTCCAGAACCATACAAGCCCCCGCGGACTGACAGTCTTACCCGGCCGCTCGAACGGAAAATGTGCCTCCGGCCAGGTGTTCTGTCCCGACCCGGCAGCAGACAGACCTTCCCGGCGGGACCGCCCCGCGAGCCAAGCGGGCCCGCTTGAATTTTTCGGAGTACACGGTTGCACTGCCAGCGTGAATTCTGCAGGGTTTCGGGCTGTGACTGCTGGTGGCACGTTCTGCCGGCAGGGCCTCCCGTTTCCGGCGCAGCAGGCGAAGCACTGTCGGGTTGAAGATCCACCTTCAGGCCCGTTCGACGACCAGCCTTTCGAGACCACCTGCGGAAGATTCCCTCCAGCCGCTGCTCCGAAATCTGACAGAGAATCCAATGAATTCAACCAGACAGCCTGAAGGTACGGACGCGCCGCAGGAAGACTTTCAGCTCCAGTGGCACGGTGATATTGTGGTCATCATCCCGGCGAGCAACGTCGAATCGATGCGGTGGGATCTCATCGAACAGGCGGCCGATATTATTATGACGCCGCTGGAAGATCAGCAGGTACCGATGCTGGTGTTCGATCTGTCGGACATCAACTACTTCGGTTCGGTCTTTCTGGCGCTGCTTCTCCGCTGTCATAAATTTGCCAAAAGCCGTGGCGGCGAAATGGTGCTGTGCGGGGCCGGCGAAATGGCGAAGGAAACGCTGCGGGTCACATTGCTCGACACATTATGGGCCAGTTACGAGACCCGCGAAGAAGCGCTCGACTCGCTGTCCTGACCGTGATTGCCCGCGGCTGACTGGTGGGCCATCGTAACCGCTGGGTCTCTTCCCCTGCCCTGCCGGCCGGGTAGTCTGCTGAAGCAGAATCTGTTGCAGAGGACTTACCGCTTCCAGCAGAATGTTGCCCGAGGCCCCGTGGTCTGGAAATTTCCGTCCGCCGATCCATATCGGAAGTTCGGTGGCCTGCTTCCAGCCTGTTCATGCAAGTGGTTTAAGCGTTCTGTGGCGGCAGGTGGTTCTGGCGACTGCAGTTACCGGCGGGAAAGCCTGCCGTTCGCTGTGGTGGGCAGCCTGTTCCACCAGGCCGATCTGTGGCTGCGAAGGGAATCGAGAACACTATGGCCCGTCGACGCTCCCCGGACCGACATTCCAACGTCTCTGAAAACGATGTGCTGCCCACAGAGCACAGCTCGGAAGTGCTGCACCACGACGAGCTGATCAACGAGATCAAGGAGACGGCCGACAAGCTGGCAGCCGACCGGGCCACCCGCGGCGATCTGAAGATCCTCAGCCGCGCTCTGAAAGAGCTGCGGTATGCGTTCAAGGTGTTCACGCCGTACCGTCGTCAGCGGAAGGTGACGGTCTTCGGCTCGGCCCGCACCCCGCCCGAGCACCCTGCCTACCAGCAGTCGGTCCTGTTTGGCCGGCGAATGGCCGAGGAAGGCTGGATGGTGGTCACCGGGGCGGGTGGTGGAATCATGGAAGGGGCGCACGCCGGCGCCGGCAAGAAAATGTCGATGGGCGTCAACATCATGCTCCCGTTCGAGCAGGATGCCAACTACGTCATTTCCGACGATGAAAAGCTGGTCCACCTGAAATACTTCTTCACCCGCAAGCTGCTGTTTGTGAAAGAAGTGCATTCCATTGCTCTGTTTCCCGGCGGTTTCGGCACGCAGGACGAAGGCTTCGAAACGCTGACTCTCGTGCAGACCGGCAAACGCGATCTGATGCCGATTGTGTTTGTGGATTCTCCCGGCGGGAATTACTGGAAAGCGTGGGATGCCTTCGTCCGGGAGCAGCTGTACGACACGGGCCTCATTTCGCCGGAGGACCTGTCGCTGTACCGGGTGACCGACGACGTGGAAGAAGCCATCGACGAGATTCTGGGCTTCTATGCCGTGTATCACAGCATGCGGTATGTGCGGGGCCGGCTGGTACTGCGGCTGCATGTCGAGCCGGACGACGCCTTCATCGAACGGCTGAACGACGAATTCAGTGACCTCCTGGAAGCAGGGCGGATCGAGAAAGTCCAGACGCACCGGCTGGAAGCCGATGACGAGCACCTGGTCGATCTGCCGAGAATCGGCTTTCAGTTTGACCGCCGAAGCATCGGCCGGCTGCGGCAGATGGTCGACCTGATCAACTCGGAACTGGACGAGGACGAGCCGGGCGCCGCGGGCTGACCCGCCGGCCTGGTCATTGAGTCGTGTGTTTTTTGCTTCCGTGAGGTGCTCCACCGGGGAACGGCCATGCCTGCTTTGTTTCTGAATGAATCCGATGTTCGCGAGCTGCTCGACATGGAAGCAGCGATCGATCTCGTCGAAGCCGCGTTCCGGGAGCTGGCCAGTGGTCAGGCACAGAATGTTCCCCGTCGGCGGGCTCAGGCTCCCGGCATCATGCTGCATACCATGTCGGCTTCGGCGGAGTACCTGGGACGCATCGGCTGGAAGTCGTACACGACCACCAGAGAAGGAGCCCGTTTCCTGGTGGGTCTGTACGACGGGACCACCGGGGAACTTCTGGCACTGATCGAAGCCGACTGGCTGGGCCAGCTGCGGACGGGAGCCGCTTCGGGAGTTGCGACGGAGTACATGGCCCGCCCGGATTCCGCCGTGGTGGGTGTCATCGGGACGGGAACTCAGGCCCGCACGCAGCTGAAGGCTGTCTGTACCGTCAGGCGGATCGAACGGATCGAAGTCTACGGGCGGGATGCCGACCGCCGGGCCGCCTTCGCGGATGAGATGAGCGAGTACTGCGGGACGCAGGTGGAGCCCGTGCACAGCCCGGATACGGCCGTGGCCGAGAAGGATATTGTCATCACCGCCACTTCCAGCCGGGTACCGGTCTTCGAAGGACGTTCGGTGGATACGGGCACCCACCTGAATGTGATCGGCTCCAATTTCCCGCAGAAATCAGAAATCGATGCGGAGACCATCCGGCGGATCGATTCCATCGTCTGCGACAGCGTGGAGCAGTGCCGCATTGAAGCCGGCGACCTGATTGACGCTGTCGACCAGGGACTGACCGACTGGCGGCTGATGCACGACCTGGGCGATGTGGTGACCGGTCAGCAGACCGGCCGCGCCCAGCCGGAGCATGTGACGCTGTTCAAATCGGTGGGACTGGCGATTCAGGACGTGGCCCTGGCGACGGAACTGCTGGACCGTGCGATCGAAGAAGGCATGGGCCAGCGGCTGCCCTTCTGAACGGGACCGGGCCACCTGAACTGCCCGGCCAGCCGGAGCAGTGGTCCGTCGTCAATCGTCCATAGCAGGCAGTGAGGTATGGACCGCTTCCTGAGTTCGTCAGGCGACCTCAGGAGGCGGCGGTTTCCTGGGCTCGGGAGGCAATCAGGGCGTCCAGCTCGGCTTTCAGCCGGGGCAGAATCTCATCGTAACTCCACTGTCCCAGCGATTCCGGGCCTTTCTTCAGGTTGACGTAGTTCGGCGCACACCACAGGCCGAGGTCGGCATCGTCGGTTTCGCCCGGGCCGTTCACCCGGCAGCCCATCACGGCGATCGTAATTGCGTGGTCTTTCGCGTAGGCCGTCATTTCCTTCACGTCGGCCGCCAGTTCGACGAAGGCCTCGTTCTCCACGCGGGAGCAACTGGGGCAGCTGATGATATTCAGCGTATCGAGGCCGAAGTTCACCACGCTGCGGACACGTCCGGCAGCCACGTCGGCGAGGATGCCTCTTCCGGCGGCAATTTCTTCCTGCTTGCGGTCGTTCGGAACCGTCAGCGAGACGCGGATGGTATCGCCAATGCCCCGGCTGATCAGCTGCTCAAAGGCGATGCGGGTCTTGATGACGCCATCGGGAGGCATGCCGGCTTCCGTCACTCCCAGGTGCAGCGGGATCTCGGGACGTGCCTCGGCAAAGCGGCGGTTGACCTCAATCACTTTCTGCGGATCGGAATCCTTGAGCGAGACGCAGTACCGCTCAAAACCGATCTCATCCAGAAAACGGCAGTGCTCCAGCGCGCTGTCCAGCATGGGGGAAATCGAGTCGTCGGCCGGATACTCGCTGGCCCGGGCCGGATCGATGGAACCGCAGTTCACACCCACCCGCATGGCACAGTCGTGTTCGGTTGCCACATCGGCCAGGTAACGCACCTTTTCCTGCCACGGACGCTCGCGTTCGTGGTGGTACAGGTGGCCCGGGTTGTACCGCAGCTTATGCACCAGCGGGGCGACGACCTCAGCCAGGCGGTAGTTTTCCTGCAGGTCGATCGACAGCGTGGCCGACGTCTGCGTGACGATCTCGGCCAGGGCTTCGGCTTCGCGGCGGCTGTCCACCGCAATGCGGATAATATCGGCACCGGCGGCATGCAGCGCGTTGATCTGCTGGACCGTCGCGTCGATGTTCTGGGTTTTTGTGGCCGTCATGCTCTGTACGGCAATGGGGTGCCCGTTGCCAATGCAGATGTGGCCGATACGCACTTCCCGTGTGGGGTTCCGCTCGATATTCACCGTCGGCGTCCTGTCTGTGCCGGGGTTATTCTGGGCAGGTCTCCACCAGACGGAGGGAAGGGAACCCGCCCGTCCACCTCACGGGACGCTGTCTCCTCCAGCGCCACCACGGCAGATGACCGGTTGAATTGTAGCAGCGGCGGCGCACTCCGCCTACCGGTTCGCTGCTGGCGGATGAAGTCGGAGTTCCCTGCCGGAAAGCGACCAGCCGGCTGGTTGTTCCCGGCAGATGTCGCGACGGGCCCCGGCCCGCTGCTCAGACACATCTGGTCAGAGCTGTCCGGCTGGAACCTTCCGCCTGCTCAGATGACCGGTTCGTCGGATTCGGCCTCGACCGGCGGAGACGGCTTCCGGGTTCGGGGCACCAGCCGCAGTGGAACGGGCTTGCCACAGTGCGGACAGGGAATCGACAGGTGCGTCACCACCCGGGTCAGGTAGTGTTCGTCCCAGTTGGCGAACAGCAGATTGCCCTCGCGGTCGAAAGCAATGCCGATTGTGCCCTTGGGAACGATGGCAAACGGGTTGGATGTCCCCCGGGAATCGATCCACATCAGCCCGGTTTCCCCGTAGCTGGCCACAATCAGGTGGCCCCGGGCATCGAACACGATGTCTGAGGGAACCAGCAGCCCGCGAACAAATACGACGGGCAGGGCCTCGCCCGGACCAAGCCGCAGAATCGTGCCATCGTCGGAACTGGCGACAAACAGACTGCCGCCCTTGTCCATCGCCAGTGCGGTGGGCGCCGCCACATCGTCGATGACGGTGCTCACCGTCCCGTCGGTGGCAATCCGCAGGATGCGGTTCTCCTCGAAGGAGGCCACATACAGGTCGCCTGCGGGATCCACCACAATGTCCGTCAGGCCGGTCAGACCTTCAGCGACCACCGACTGATTGCCCTCCGGGTCGATCCGAATCACCCGGCCCTGGCGCGTCATGCCGCCGGCGTGGGTGACGACGTACAGGTTTTCCGCCTGGTCAAAGGCCAGGCCGGCTGGTTCATCCAGCCCGTCGGCCAGAAACCGGGACTGACCTTCCGCATCGATCTGCACGATCGTGCCGGCTCCCCAGTCGGCCACATGCACGGTGCCGACGGAGTTCAGCACCAGCCGCCGGGGGCGATTCAACGGAGTCCGGTAACGGGTGACAATCGGTGCCGAAGGCACATCGATGGCCGAATGCGTATGAGGCTCGGCCCAGGCGAACATGCCGGCCAGAGGGCCATCATCCGCAATGGACGGAACAGGCAGCAGGACCGCGGCGGAAAACAGACAGACCGTGGGCAGCCAGGCTGCGGGCAGCCAGCGACGGGCTGATTTTGAAGCAGCCATTCTCACCCTGAGGGACGGTGCTGGCTGAGTTCTGTTCTGCTGGCAGCCAGGTCCGGCGGACACCTTCATTCCCGCTCCTTCCGGTCGTCGGGCCGGCAGAACGCCGGCACAGGAAACTGCTTCCACTGGAACGCGGTGGAAGCAGTCAATGCAACGCAGCTCGATGCAGACAGGTTCTGCTGGAAGCCGGGGCTGTCCGCCAGCAGCATCTGCCGTGGCGAACCATCGCACTCTGGCTGGCATTCCAGCAGTCTGCCGGGAAAGGCGGTCTTCAGAGCACCTCCAGAATTGTGCTCATGAAAGATCGGTTACCCCAGCCAACCCTCCGGAATCTCCACGGGCCAGCTGCGGTGGGTTCTATTCTGTCGGACGGACTGGTCCTGGTCAACAGGGTGACAGCAACCCGGGCCGGTGGCAACTCCCGGCTCTCACTGCAGGTTCGGTCAATCGGGCCGGTCGGCCCTCAGCCGCCCGGCCGGCGAAGACGGGGTTCCCGACGGACAAGCTGGCTGCCGGGACAAGCCGGCTCCTGAGACAAACTGGCTGCCCGGAGTACCCTGCCCTGCTCTGTTCAGCTGTCGGTGGGAGTTTCTCCAGCTTTCGGCAGGTGGCTCCGACGCAGGTGAACCGGCCGGTTTTTCCCGCGAAGCTTCATGTTCAGCACTTCCACGCTGACGGAGAACGCCATCGCAAAGTAGATGTAGCCTTTCGGGAAATGAATGTGCAGCCCTTCGGCGAACAGCATCAGGCCGATCAGAATCAGGAACGACAGCGCCAGCATTTTCATGGTCGGGTGCTGTTCCACAAACGTGGAAATCGCTTCCGCGAAGACCAGCATCACCAGTACCGCCGCCACCACCGCGGTGATCATGATGGTCAGCCCGACCCAGGCCGCTCTCACATCGGACTGAACCATGCCCACCGCGGTAATCACGGAATCCAGCGAGAAAACGGCGTCGATCAGGACGATCTGCACAATCACCGAGCCAAAAGTAGAAGGCTGAGAACTGGTCGTGTGCTCCGTTCCTTCGAGCTTGTTGTGAATCTCGATGGTGGCCTTGCCGATCAGGAACAGACCGCCCACCAGCATGATCAGGTCCCGCCCGCTGACCCCGTGCAGATCGGCGGGCGCACTCGTCCAGAAGGCGGGGAGGGAAAACAGCGACGCAGTCAGCCCCATCACCCAGCCAATCGCCAGCAGCAGCAGAATCCGCATCACCATGGCCAGGCCGAGGCCAATACGACGGGCTTTGGCCTGCTGGTGCTCCGGCAGTTTGCCGGACAGAATGGCCAGGAACACGACGTTGTCGATCCCCAGCACGATTTCCAGCACCGTCAAGGTGGCCAGGGCGAGAATATTGTCCGCAGTCAGCAGTTCAGACACCGGCTGGTTCCCGTTGTTTATCTGGTGGCGCCCTGTCGGGGCCTCGAATCGATGCGATTCTGAAACGTGGTCAGAATCCTCTGTGTTTCCCGCACGATACCCGCCTGAGTATTCGTTCGGAATAGAACCGGTTCGGATAGCTGCCGCAATCGGGCTCATCCCCACCGGAAAACAGCGTTCGCTTAATCGAGCGGAGGATAACAG
>JAGQPV010000246.1 GCA_020426545.1 Planctomycetaceae bacterium | reverse complement strand
GGCGCTGTCCTCTTCTTTAACGGCTCTGTCGGTCGCGCTGGGCGTGATGCTGATGGTGGCCGTGCTGGTGATTTTCGGGGTCGTCCGCGAAAGTTTTAACCAGTCGGCCAGCGGCTACGATTTTGTCGTCGGCCCCAAGGGCAGCCGGCTGCAGCTGGTACTGAATACCGTGTTCCGCGTCGGCGCGCCGATTGAAAACCTGCCGTGGTCCTTCTACGAGCATCTGCAGAAAGACCGCCGGCTGGAAGAAGTTGTGCCGTTTGCCCTGGGCGACGTGACCGAAGAAGGCAGCTTCCCGATTGTGGGCACGACGTCCCGGTATTTTGAAATCGAATACATGCCGAAGAAGCAGTTCCGCATCCGGGGAAACCGGATGACGAATGCTTTCGACGCGGTCATCGGCTCTCAGGTGGCCCGCCAGAACGGGTGGGATCTGGGTTCCGAATTCAAACTGATTCACGGTGGAGCCGAAACCGGCCACGTGCACGACGAGAAATTCACCGTCGTGGCGGTGATGGCCCCCACCGGCACCCCGAACGACAAGACCTGCTTTGTGAATCTGGAAGGGTTTTACCTCGTCGAAGGGCACGACAAACCGGTCGGCGAAGCCATTTCCCGCGAGCGGGCCTTCTGGGGCAGCCAGATGCCGGCGGATGTGAAACAGACGATTGCTGAAGCCGAAGCCCGGCTGGCGAAGAATCCCGATGGCGACAGCCACGATCACAGTGCTCACGACCACAGCGGGCACGATCACCATGACCACACCGTGTCCGACCTGCAGAAGGAAGTGACCGCCCTGCTGGTGCGGGCCGCCGACGGCAGTTCCGACAACGAAACCGAGCAGGTCCGCCGCCGGTTCGGCAATATGCAGGGCTTTCAGGCCGAACTGCAGGAAGGGTTTCAGGCCCAGGCCGTCAACCCGATCCGCGAAATCCGCGTGCTGATGGATACCATTGTGGGCAACGTGTTTGTGGCCCTGTACGGACTGACCATCCTGATTATTGTGGTCTCCGGGGTGGGGATTTTCGTCAGTATTTACAACTCGATGTCGGAACGTAAGAAGGAAATCGCCGTGATGCGGGCCCTCGGCGCGCGGCGGTCCACGGTGTTCAGCATCATCCTGGCGGAGTCGCTGCTGCTGTGTCTGGTGGGCGGTGTGCTGGGGATTCTGCTGGGGCACGGGCTGGTATTCGCCGCGGCCCCGCTGGTGGAATCACGAGCCGGTATCCCGCTTGATCCGTTCGCCTTTCAGGCGGTGGAACTGGTCCTGCTGCCCGGCATGATCGTCCTGGCGACATTAGTCGGTTTCCTGCCGGGAATTACCGCCTATCGCACCGACGTGGCCAGTTCACTGCACAGCTGAGACACGGATGACGCAGGCTCGTCTGACGAAATCACGGTTCTCGAAGACACGGCCCTGCGGAATCCGGCCCTGTCCTCCCGGGCCGGTGCCGGTTCCCGGGCCGCAGTGGTTCTGGCCGGTACAGGGAACTGTCCAGTAACCGGCCGGCGGCCTGTTGGCAGACCGGACAGACTCCGGAAAGACGGATCGGAAGGGACATTCCGACGGCAGGGACTGTTCCGGCTGCTGTTCATTCTGCCGGACAGACACAACCGGACGGACGGCCTCCGACTGTGCGGCAGCCCCGCCAGTCCGGAAGACGGGGATGGATTCACCTCAGGCGGCTGCTATGATGAATCGGGTGCTCTTTTCCCGTGCATCGGCCTGATTTTTTAGTTTCAGCGGGCAGCAGGACCACGGCCAGCCGGTTCCTTCCGATTTTTCAGCGGCAGCCGTGATCGTGGATTATCGCAGTGCGGAGAAAACTCATGTCGCAGTCGATTCTGGACCGTGATACCGATACCGGGCACCCCTCAGACTCCGGGAACGGAATGACGACGGAAGATGTGGCCGCTGCCACGGCCTCCGACGCCCCGACCACAGCACGCCAGCTGCGCAGTGCCGATCTGCAGGCCTTCGAGGAGTTCAACTACCGGCCCGTGCCGATCATGGCTCCCGTGACGTTATTCCTCGGCGTCAGCTCGTCGATTGCTCTGTTCGGGCTGACGGGCATCTTCGTGGCACTGGCCGGCTGTGTCTGCGGTGTGATCTGCCTGCGGCAGATTCAGAAAGCAAAGGGAGACCTCGGCGGCTGGTGGCTGGGAGTGACTGGCCTGACGCTTTCTGCCATACTGCTGCTGGGGGGATCGACTCTGCAGGCGTACAGCTACGCCACGGAAGTTCCCGAAGGTTACGAGCGGGTCAACTTCTCCGATCAGATTGCAAAAAAGGGATTCGTCTTCCAGGATGGGAAGACGGGGATTCACCCGGACGTGCAGGCTCTGGAAGGAAAGCAGATTTTCCTCAAAGGGTACATGTACCCCACCCGTGAGTCGGAAGGGCTGACCAGCTTCCTGCTGGTGAAAGACAACCAGCAGTGCTGTTTCGGCGGGCAGCCGCAGGTGACCGACATGATTATGGTGCAGCTGCCGACCAGCCAGGCGGCCGATTACACGCAGAGCCTGGTCTCCGTGGCCGGCACGTTCCGCATCAGTCCCTCGGAGGGGCCAGCCAACCTCACACCGATTTATTTACTGGACGGAACCCACTTCAGCCGGGCAAGGAACTCATTTTGATCATGCCATTCCTGAATGACCGCCTGCCGTTTCCGTTGCGAACGATTGCCCTCCTGCTCCCGCTGGTGCTTCCGGTGGCTGGCTGCGGGGAGAGCGGGTCAGGTGATTTCAGGGAGTATGGTCAGCTGGATCCCGTTCCTGGAGCGGAGAAACCGGCCGCAACCCCGGAGACAGCCCCCGCTGGCGGGCAGCGAGTTTCGCCAGAGGCAGAGACTGCTGCCACCCCGGCCACCGCACAGCAGGACAGCCCCTCTACCGCTGATACCGGGCCAGCCTCACCAGTTGCTGCAGCCACCGCCGGCACGACTTCATCGAACGACCGCATTCCCGACTCGGCCTCCATTCCCGCGGCCGAACGGACTCCGGTAGCCGCCCCCGTGCCCGGTGCCGGCCCGGCCGAGACAGCGACCGCCCCTGCCCGCCGGGAACCCGTGGTCGCCCGTCGTCCCGAACCGAGCGATATCCCCGCGACCGGAACCGTGGCCCGCACCCCCCGCGTGCTGATTCCCGAACAGACATTCCGCGAAGAGGGGCCGGAAGGCGCCCTCCGGGTGACCTACGACGACATCGACCTGCTGAAGGTCCTCAATATGGACCCGGTCACCGCCGACGCGGTGAAGCTGATGCCCAACTGGCTGAAGCAGCTGGACGGCCAGCGAGTGCGGCTGCGGGGGTTCATGTATCCGCCGTTTCAGGAAACGGGAATTCAGGCCTTCGCCCTGGCTCGCGACAACCAGATCTGCTGCTTCGGGAAATTCCCGAAGATCTACGACAAGTTCCCGGTCTTTCTGCGGAAGGGACACACCACCGATTACATTCTGAACCGTTCGTTCGATGTCGTCGGCGTGTTTCACATCGATCCGATTTTCGATGAGGAAACCGGCGAGCCGCTCGACCTGTACCTGATTGACGACGCGATCGTCATTGACAAGTAATACAGAGCGCACAGAGAAATACGTCGGCCCGGAGGCCCGTTCAGCCAGACCGCTGCCCGGCCGGCCGTCACGATTCAAGCTCATTCCGGCCCATCGCCGCTTCCGCTCAGCGGAGGTCAGTGGCCGGTTCAAGGGAGAATTCAGAATGCTCGACCTGCTGCCCGCCAGACTGCGCCACCTTCCCGCCCGCCGCTTTCCCGTCAGGCAGCTCAGTACGGGAATCTGCCTGCTGCTGGCCGTGCTGACCGTATTGCCCGCGCCGGCTCTGGCCTGTCCGTTCTGCTCGGCACCGTCGCTCACCCTCAGCGAGCAGATCACCCAGGCCGATGCCGTCATCCTCACCAGCTGGGTTGAAGGTGAGAAAGCCACCGAGAACTCGGCCGGCAGCACCAGAGTCAAAGTGGTCGAGGTGCTCAAGACCGTCGATCCGTCGGTCAAAAAGGGCGATCTCATCACCCTGCCCCGCTACCGGGCCGCCAAACCCGGAGAACTGTTCGCCCTGATGGGCACCAAAGCCGCCACCTTCGACTGGGGCACCCCGCTGGAAGTGGACCGCGCCGCGTGGGAGTACATCGCCAAAGCACCCGGCCCCAAAGATCCCCCTGGAAAACGGCTGGCCTACTACATGGGGTACCTGGAATTTCCCAACGCGATGGTGGCCACCGATGCCTACGGGGAATTTGCCAACGCCCCCTACCAGGACATCACCCCTCTGGCCGACAAGATGCCCCGGGAACGCCTGCGGCAGTGGATCAACTCCAGCGAGACGGCGGTAACCCGCCTGGGCCTCTACGGTTTGATGCTGGGCCTGTGCGGCACCGAGGAAGACGCAGCCCTGATGGAAGAACGCATCCTCGACAAGACCGAGGACTTCCGCCTGGGCATCGACGGCGTGATGGCCGGTTACCTGCTGCTGACCCGCGACAAAGGCCTCGCGGTGCTGGATTCCGCCAAACTGAAGAATCAGGATGTCCCCTTCAGTGAAACGTACGCCGCCATGCAGGCTCTGCGGTTCATGTGGACTTATGGCGACGATGCCATCTCCAAAGAGCGGCTGCGGCAGTCGATGCAGATCCTGCTGGACCGTCCCGAACTGGCCGACCTGGTGATTGCCGACCTGGCCCGCTGGAAGGACTGGTCGGTGCAGGACCGCCTGATGAAACTGTATGGAGAAGGCGAATACGACATCCCCTCCATCCGCCGGGCCATCGTGCGGTACATGCTGGTCTGCACGAAAGATGTCCCGCAGGGAGAGAATGCGGAGATTCCCGCTTCGGCGAAGAAGGCCCAGGCCCACCTCGACCAGCTGCGAAAGCAGGACCCGAAGACCGTGAAGGAAGCCGAGCGGTTCTTCTTCATCCGCTGAACCGGCCCCTGCTCGAAAAATTACGTACCGCACTCAGTGTGCGGTACGTACCTTCTCGGATTTGACTGCGACCGCTCCGCCGGGCCCGTGCCCGATGCCGGCAGCAGGAACGACATCACACCTGCTGCCGGTTCCATGTCACTGGCCGTTTTCCGGTGCCGGCCAGAGCAAGGGAACAGGTCCACGGCATGCCCCCAGCCAGTTCATGGTCACCCGCCGCAGTGCGGCACCGTTCCCACCGCATGGCCAGCGGCATTTCCCGGGCGCGAGCCGCCCTCTTTCGCGTGGCGGCCCTTTGTCTGTGGACCGCGCTGTGCCCCGGCAGTCCGGCCCTGGCCAACTGTCCGTTCTGCCCCAGCCTCAGCCCCACGCTGAGCGAACAGGCCGCCACCCGCTCGGTGACCGCACTGGCCAGCTGGTCCAGCGGAGTGCGACCGGCTGGCGAGAACCAGGGGTCAACCACTTTTGAACTGCTGCAGATCGGCCGGGGAAAGGATCTCGGGCCGAAAGCCGGCAGCAGCGTCACGCTTGCTCCGTTCCGGGGTGGGCAGCCCGGCGACCTGTTCCTCCTGTGGGGCGACGGAACCGACGTGATTGACTGGGCTCCGCCGGTTGAGTTCAGCGAAACAGCCTGGCACTACCTGACGCAGTTCCCCGCCCGGGAAGCCACCACGGCAGTCCGGCTGAAATACTGCCTGCGGTTTCTCGAATTTCCGGACGACATCATCGCCCGCGATGCTTACGAGGAACTGGCCAGTGCCCGGTACGAGGACATCGCCGCACTGCAGCCGCACCTTCCCGGCAGCCGCCTGCTGGAAATCGTCGCCGACCGAACCGTACCCGAACAGCGACTGGGCCTGTATGGCCTGCTGCTGGGACTCAGCCGGGCCGAGGGGGCAGCCGCCCTGCTCCGCCAGCGGATCATGCAGAACCCGGAAGACGATGCGGCCTTCGGTCTCGATGGACTGCTCGGCGGGTACCTGCTGCTGACAGGCAGCGACGGCCTGGATCTGCTGGAGCAGCAGTTCCTCGGAGAACCGCCCACCACATTCGCCCGCCGGCTGGCCCTGCTGCGGGCCGTGGAATTCTTCTGGACCTACGAAACCAGCCGGTTCGCCCGGTCACGACTGATCGCCTCCGTCCGCCAGCTGCTCGATGATCCCGCAACTGCGGAGCGAGCCGTCATTACTCTGGCCCGCTGGCAGGACTGGACAATCCGCCCCCGCCTCATGCAACTGGCTTTCGATAAAGGCTTCGGCACTGCACGGGATCGCCGTATTCTCCGCCGGGCCATCGTGGGTTATCTGCTGGCGGCCGAGCAGGTTGAGCCGGCCGATCCCGAATTGCAGGCTGCGGCGGCACAGGATCTGCAACTGATCAGACAGCGGGATCCCGCCACCTGGCGGGCCGCCACGAGGCTGCTGCGTCCGCAGCCAGCCGAGAAATCACCCTGAGAGCCAGCCGGATTTCCGGCAGAAGGATCGCCGATGACAGACCTCCCCCGGATACAAGCCGCCCTCAAGCAGCTGGGCCTCGATGGCTGGCTGCTGCTCGATTTCCGCGGACGGAACCCGCTGGCACAGCGAATCCTGCAGATCCCGGCGGACGCTCATTCCACCCGCCGCTACGGCTATGCGATTCCCGCCGAAGGCGAACCGCGAAAACTGTTGCATCGGATTGAATCCGGCCAGCTCGATCACCTGCCCGGTTCAAAGCACGTCTACCTCAGCTGGCAGGAGTACGAAGACGGCCTGAAGCAGCTGGTCTCCGGCTGGAAGACCGCCGCGGTGGAATACTCGCCCCAGGGCAGAAACCCCTACATCTCGCTGGTCGATGCGGGCACCATCGAACTGCTGCGTTCGTTCGATGTGGAGCCGGTTTCCTCGGGCGACCTGGTGCAGCAGTTCGAATCGGCCCTCACGGCAGAACAGCGAAAGTCCCATCTACAGGCCGCAATCCACACCGACGAAGCCTTCACCCTGGCCTGGCAGGCCATTGCAGCTGCCGTGGCGGAAGGAAACACGATCGAAGAGACCGCAGTTCAGCAGGTCATTCTCGATCATTTCGCCCGGCATGGCATGGTGACCGATCACCCGCCCATCGTCGCCAGGGCCGCGCATGGTGGCAACCCCCATTACGAAACGGGTACCGGAGACGATACGGCGATACGTATCGGTGACCTGGTGCTGATCGATCTGTGGGCCCGATTCGACCACGACGAGGCAATCTACAGCGATCTGACCCGCATGGGTTACGTGGGCACCGAGGTACCCGAGGAATACGCGAAAGTGTTCCAGGTCGTTGCGGCAGCAAGAGATGCGGCAGTTCACCTGCTGCGGGACCGGGCCGAAGCGAAGCAGCCTCTGGCCGGCTGGGAAGTCGACCGGGCCGCCCGCGACGTCATCCGCGAAGCCGGCTATGGCGAGTATTTTGTTCACCGTACGGGCCACAGTATCGGACGGGAAACCCACGGCAACGGAGCCCACATGGACGACCTGGAAACCCATGAGGAGCGAAAGATTCTGCCGGGGGCCTGTTTCTCCATCGAACCGGGAATTTACCTGCCCGAGTTCGGGATCCGCAGCGAGATCAACGTGTGCATCGGCCAGGATGGGCAGGTTGAGGTGACCGGGGGCCCCGTTCAGCAGTCGATTCGGGCTCTGCTGACAGAAAAGTAAGCGCACACGGGTATCTCTCCAGCGAAGCACCTGCACAGTGCCTGCAGCCGGGCTGGACGAGTTACGAAAATGTCGCGAATTTTTGAGTCGCAGCGAGTTGACTTCCCGCGTCAAAGGGATATCATACCCCTCCCGCAAGGGAACGCTGTCGCGGCCACAAACCACGAGCAGCACTGATCTTTGACAACTGGATCTGTTGGAGTTGACGGAACTTTGAGTTTCGGATAACTGCGGAGCTGGCGTGTGTCCTTCATTGCGACAGGACACACACAGGAATTAAACTCTGTGCTATTCGGGCACGTCCTGTGTTGTGGATTCGTCTGCGAGACGGAATGTGTCAGATGCATACAATTTGAAGGGTTTGATCCTGG
>JAGQPV010000245.1 GCA_020426545.1 Planctomycetaceae bacterium | reverse complement strand
TGGCCCCCAAATGCCCGGAATGCT
The DNA here is from genome assembly GCA_020426545.1 of Planctomycetaceae bacterium. GTDB lineage: Bacteria > Planctomycetota > Planctomycetia > Planctomycetales > Planctomycetaceae > JAGQPV01. The sequence goes on along the minus strand of JAGQPV010000245.1, from coordinate 8,021 downwards.
CCGGCGAACTCACCGCGCCGCGGGAATTCAACCTGATGCTCAAGACCGTGCTCGGAGCACTCTCCACCGAAGAGGAAGGCACTGCCTACCTCCGGCCGGAAACCGCCCAGGGCATGTTCGTCAATTACCGCAACGTGGTCGATTCCAGCCGGGTGAAGATTCCCTTCGGGATCGCTCAGATCGGCAAGAGCTTCCGCAATGAAATCACCCCGCGGAACTTCACCTTCCGCTCGCGGGAATTCGAACAGATGGAGATGGAGTTCTTCTGCCATCCGTCGGAATCGTCCCAGTGGTACCAGTACTGGCGGGACCGCCGCTTCCGCTGGTACACCGAGCTGGGCATCGCGGCGGACAGCCTCATCATGCGGGAACACACCACCGAGGAACTGGCCCACTATTCCGTCGGCACGGCCGATGTGGAATACGCCTTCCCCTTCCTCGACGACGGCGAATACGGCGAGCTGGAAGGAATTGCCCACCGCGGCGACTTCGACCTCCGTTCCCACATGGAGGGCAAGCTGGTGAACCGGAACAACGAGCTGGTGGTCGAGCAGAACGAGCACGGCCAGCCGAAGTACAAAGGCAGCGGCCGCGATCTCACCTGGTTCGACGACCAGACCCGCGAACGCTTCGTGCCCCATGTGATTGAACCGGCGGCGGGTGCCGACCGCACCACCCTGGCCTTCCTCTGCGAAGCCTTCCACGAAGACGAGCAGCCCGACGAGAAGGGCAAAATGCAGAAGCGGACCGTCCTCAAACTGCACCCCCGCCTGGCCCCCTTCAAGGTGGCCATCTTCCCGCTGGTGAAGAAGGGCGAAATGCAGGAAACGGCCCAGAACCTGTACCACGAGTTCAAATCGGCCGGCATCATGGCCACCTACGATCAGCAGGGAGCCATCGGCCGCCGCTACCGCCGGCAGGACGAAATCGGCACTCCGTGGTGCCTCACCATCGACGGAGACACAGCCACCGACGGCTGCGTCACCATCCGCGACCGCGATACCCTGAGCCAGGAACGTGTCCCCGTGGCCGAAGCTGTCAATCAGGTCGCCGCGCAGCTCCGCGGCTGAGCCGGCCGAACTGAACCGACACTGTTTCCAACTTCCGTCTTTCGACTCCGGCAGCTTCAGGTATGGATACACTGCTCGTCACGTTGTGCACCTACAACGAACGGGAGAACCTGGTCCAGCTGATTCCTGAAATCCTGGAGCGACTGCCGGAGGCCCACATCCTGGTGATCGACGACGCCTCGCCCGATGGAACGGGCGAACTCGTCGAGGAGATGGCAGCGGTCGACCGGCGAATCCACCTTCTGCGCCGCAGCGGCAAACTCGGCCTGGGTACAGCGACCCTTGCCGGGTTCCGCTGGGGCATCGACCGTGGCTACGACCTGCTGATCAACATGGACGCCGATTTCAGCCACCACCCCCGGTACCTGCCGGTGCTGAAGAGCTGCCTGTCCCGCGTCGATGTGGCCATTGGCTCGCGGTATGTGGTCGGCGGCGGTGTGCGGGGCTGGGGCCTGCGCCGCCACCTGATGAGCCGCACCATCAACCTGTACGCCCGGCTGCTGCTCCGCCTCCGCACGAAGGACAACAGCGGCAGCTACCGCTGCTACCGCGTCGCCAAACTCGCCCGGCTCGACCTCGACCGCGTCCGGGCCCGCGGTTATGCCTTCCAGGAGGAAATCCTGTACCGCTGCCGCCGCCTCGGCTGCCAGTTCGAGGAAATCCCCATCGTCTTCGAGGACCGACGCTACGGCAGCTCCAAAATCAGCTGGAAAGAAGCCGTCGCCGCCGTGTGGGTCATCTTCCTGCTGGGCCTCGAGAACCTGCGAAAGGTCCCCGTCACCCGCAACGGGCCACCTGCCCCCGGCCTGCGACTGGCAGCCACGTCTCACCACGCGGAAGGCACGGATGACCCGCAGGCCGCCGGAACCACCGCACCACCCGTCCCCGGCAAAGCCGACAGACCCTCAGCTTCCGGCAGTTCTCCCCCGCCACCCCGCCAGCGGGAAGACACCTGAGCGCCGGGAGAACCCACGGGAACGAGTCCCCCGCGACGTTGACGCCTGGGGATTCCGGTTCTAGACTGACCGCTCGCCACTTGAGGCCGCTCACCCGGCCAGACAGCGGCGAACCCTGTCCACTCCCGACGTGTCCGGCTGAAGGGGCCCAGGCAGTCGATTCGCGACCGCCGGCATCATCAGCCAGCTGCAGGCATCAGCGTGCCGGCAGACAGGCCGACCACCAGCGGACAGATTGACCAGCAACAAACAGAAGGAACGGAGATCAGCAGCAGGCAGCTGCCCGCCAGATGCCTGCGGAAACTGAATTCGGGGTGTAGCTCAGCCTGGCAGAGCGCCTGCTTTGGGAGCAGGAGGCCGCAAGTTCGAATCTTGTCACCCCGACTTGCCAAGAAGCCCATCGCCCCGAAAGGGCGGTGGGCTTTTCTCGTTTGTCGGCCCATGAATCACGCGAAAACGGCATTTTCCGGCCTGGATCGTTCGTAGTCTGACCAACCAGCGGCAATGCAACCCCGCGCCCGTTATAATATCCGGCGTCCCTTGCAGGATTCTACTTCGGACCGAATCGGGTGGATCAACCTCAACATTAACAGTCATAACCCATCCCAGCATTGGCGCCGATTCTTCAGTAACGTTATTCGGCCGATCGATTCTGTCTGTGCCGTAAGAACCGTGCAGGATAACCACAAGTCAGGAGCCATAGACACAGACACTGGAACCGACCAATGAACGATGGGACCGTCAATTCTCAATTCCGACAACAACTCCCATTCCAAGTATTGGTTATGGGACGCAGCGTAACATTCGACCGATCGAGCACCGGGAAGATCGCCATCGATATTGACGACGCCTTTACCGACATATTTGAATCCGCCAGTTCGACGTGGGATCACCGCAAGGGAATCCAGATTAACGGTCCCGAGCAAAGGTCAAACTTCGCTTCAATGAAGGAAAGGCTTCACTCCAAAAAATCCGTGCGGCAATTCTTGCTGTTCCTTGTGCGTCAACCTATTGGGCCTCGTCTATTCATATTCGATCAGTCGCAATCATTCGATCGCTATATCGGACGGCAAGCCGCCATCAACGAAGCGTACCTCACGTGGGACGCCCTGACGAACTGGGAGCGAGATCGCAATGGAAAGCTGGTGTTGTCGATCGCATGCGCTGGATATAGGAAACGGTTGGCCAAATACGAAAGCGAACCCGAGAAAATCGTCCCGGCCTCCGTTTCCTTCTGCATGTGCTCCTCAAACGTGTCGGATCCCACAGGGTGTTGCGGTACTCACAAGAAATCTGGCAGCCGCACAATCTTCAACTACTATCCATTTTTTAAGGTCGAAGGCTTTCCCGAATTAGATCTGTAGCCGGCAACCGAATCATACAGCGGCCAGCCAAAACAGCGGTCAATCGGAGCTACCGACAACGCGCGCCCACCAATAGAAAGTGAACCGCAACGGCCAGGCCAGCTCAGGAGTTCTGCTACCGGCAAGACCCATCGCCTTGAACTCAAGCTGCTCAGGGAACTGAGCAGCATTGTCTTGCCAGATCCGACAAGAATCATGAAGAAAGAGATCCCATGAGAGGACGAACTATTCGCCTTTACCTGGTCGACGGGGTTCCCACCGGCATACTTACAGCGGAAATCATCAACTGGACCGGAAAAGTCATAACGGCCCCACGTTCACAATTGCCGGAACTCGCGAAACGCGAAGAAGTGAAGCGTACAGGAATCTATTGTCTGGTGGGTCCCGACCCTGACCAGCCAGAACGGGACAGAGTCTATATTGGTGAAGGTGACAGCGTCTTAAAACGGTTACTTTATCACGACAAGGACGAAATGAAAGACTTCTGGACTAAGACGGCCGTTGTGATCAGTAAGGATGACAATATCACCAAGTCCCACGGAAGGTATCTTGAAAGCCGATTTCTTGCACTCGCCATCAGCGCGGGGCGTGCTTCCCTCACAAATGGAACCAGCCCGGAAGTCCCGGTTCTTCCGGAACCTGATGTTGCAGATATGGAGTATTTCCTCGAACAGGCGCAAATGATCTTTCCTGTATTGGGAATGAACTTTCTCCAGCCGAAACCAGTCTACACGCAACCAATTGGCTCTACTTCTGAACAGAGCCCGCAATTCGTGATTTCAGTCGTGGGCACGAAAGCATTCGCGATTGAGACTGGTGGTGAATTTGTAGTTTTGAAGGGATCGACTACGAGAAAGCACGGTACAGAATCATGGACGAGCTACCGAAGCCTGCGAGACCAACTCGTTCAGGAAGGAAAGCTCGTTGAAAGCGAATCCCCAGAGTACTATGTATTCGCAGAAAACGTCGCATTCAGCAGCCCGAGCGCCGCCGGAACAGTTGTTGCTGCAGCAAATACCAATGGAAGGCTCAGCTGGAAGGTCGAGGGGACCGGCCAGAGTTATGCCGATTGGCACGACGCGATGCTTACAGCCGCAGCAGCAGAAAACAGCGAACAAGACAAAGAATGAGTCGACACCGACAAATGGAAGCATTCGGCAAACTCACCAGGCACATGAGACATGAGCAGTGATCTCGCGGGTGCCCTGCAGCCACAGATCCCGTCCCTCGCTTTCCCCCCTACTCCAGCACAACCACCGGGCGGCCCGATCTTTTTGACCGGGGCAATGGCAGGGAGTGGCCGATGGCGCAGCAGCCTGGGCCGGCCAGCATGGTGGGGGCCAGCAGGCCGATCAGGGCGAGGTTGTACTCGAAGCCGCTGTTCTGCAGGAACAGTCCGTGCTTCCCGTGGACCGTGGCAATCGCGCCGACCATGATCACGATCAGCGAGGCGGCTGAGAAACGGGTCAGGAAGCCGACGATCAGCCCCACACCACCGAAGAATTCGCCGATGGACACCGGCCAGGCCAGCAGCCCCATCATCTCCACCTTGAACTCGATCCCCTTTCCGCCCCACCAGCCGAACAGCTTCTGCCCGCCATGGGCCGCGAAGATGACTCCCGCCACCACCCGCACAATCAGCAGTGAAGTCTCCACGGCGGAGCGGTCCCGCGGTGTGGTCGATTGAGTCGTCATCGTTCTTCCTGCCTTTCAATAGCCCTGAGAGGAAACGTCAGCGATCAGCGGCATCACCGGGTGAAACGGGAGGAAAGAAATCAGCCGGTCGACCCCGGCCGCTTCCTCCCGCACTCCGGCTGCACGCGGGCCGCCGGAATTCAATCGGCTGCGGGCGGGGTGTCGTCCGCTGCGGATTCGGAGTTCCCGCTGTCGCCGTCAATCGCAGCGGCGCCTGTCTCCGAGGTCTCCGCGTCAGCATCTGGTCCGGCTGGCCCCGCGGCGTCCGCTTCCACAATGGCCTTCATGCTGGCCAGGCCTTCGTTGAACTTCTCGCCCAGCATTTCGTCCATATCCATCAGCAGGCAGAAGCCCTTCTCGATGAAGCTGTTCTGGCCCATCATGCTCCAGGTGACCACCGTCTGATCGCCCTCCGGACGGAAAGTGAATTCCGCCGTGCTGGTATCTGCAAAGGGCCGGGTGAATTCCAGATTGATCCGGATCAGCTCGTGCGGGCGGCTTTCCAGAATCGTCATGGTTCCTTCGCCCACTTCGGAATTGCCCGACCAGCTGAACGCCGCCCCCTTGCCGGACTCCGGCCCGCTGTACTCGGCTGTGGAATCAGGGTCGAGCTTCGCCCACGGAGACCACGCCTCCCAGTTGTGGAAGTCGTTCACCTGAGCGAACACTTCCTCCGGCGGGGCCGCCATGGTGGCGGAACGGGAGATCGTGAATTCATCCGGCTGCACGGCCACCACCACCAGCAGACCGACCAGCAGAAAGGTCAGCACAGCCACAGCGGCCAGAATTTTCTTACGCATCAGATTCTCCGCTCCCTGTTGAGTGTGGCTGGCGACACGGCCGTTCCCCGCTGTTGATACCATCCGGCAGAGCCGGCTGACAAGCCCCCGGCCCCGGCAGGCCGGCACCACAGACACGATACCGCATGCCGCCGGCGAACGCAGCTTCCGGGTCATTGTGTACAGCGTGTTTGTTTCGCCCGCCCGGCCGCTGCGGTACAGTGAGACAGCTCCGGGGATCGCCCGCAGCCCCTGTCTGAGCAGTTCTCACCATTTCCCGTCCGCCAGACCTGTATCCAGGACAGTCCGTGACCGAAACCGACCGGCCGGCCACCCCGCCCGTGGATCTGTACAGCCGCAGCGCCGATGTCTACCTCGAACCGCCCGAGGGACTGCTGGCCACGTTCCGTCACCTGGGGCCGGGGCTGATTCTCGTCGGTTCGATTGTCGGCTCGGGCGAGCTGATTCTCACCACCCGGCTGGGCGCACAGGCCGGCTTCGTGCTGATGTGGTTCGTGATTCTGTCCTGCCTGCTGAAGGTGGTCGTGCAGGCGGAACTTGTGCGGCACACCATTTCCAGCGGCGAAACATTTCTGGAAGCCTTCAGCCGCCTGCCCGGCCCGGCCGTGCTGCGACCGCGGTGGTTCACTTTCGGGTGGCTGGGAACAGTTTCCCTCGCTTCCTTTGCAGCCGCCACCATCGCCATGCGGCAGAAACCGACGCCCCTGCTGCTGCTGAAACTCGCGGCGGGCGTCGCCCTGTGCGGTGTGGCAGCCGCGTTTGTCATCGGGTGGATGCGGAAGCCGGTCACGGGAGAAGATGCAGCGGCCCCCGGGACAGCGGCTGTTTCGCCTCCCCGCATGAACTGGTTTCTGTGGTGCTGGATGCTGTGCCAGCTGGGCATGTTCATTAACGGTGGTGCCATTCTGGGCGGTGCAGCCCAGGCCGTGCAGCTCGCCTTTCCCGCAGTGTTTGGGGAGCACGGCGCGCAGGTGTGGGCCGTGGTGGTGGGCGTGGTGTGTGCCATCCTGCTGACGGGCGGCGGTTACCGCTTTCTCGAGCGGCTGTCGTTCGTGCTGGTCGCCGGGTTCACCTTCATTACGGTGATCTGCACCTTCCTGCTGCAGCGGACGGAATACGCCATCACACCGCAGAACCTGCTGGACGGGCTGACGTTCTCGCTGCCCGTCCCCCTGGAAGCGGGCGTCGTGCTGCCCGTGCTGGGCGTGTTCGCCGCCACGGGCATTGGCCACTGGGAAATGCTGTCCTACACCTACTGGTGCATCGAGAAAGGATATGCCCGCGCGGCCGGTGCCCGCACGGAAGAGGCCGCCTGGCAGCGGCGGGCCGCCGGCTGGGTCCGGGTGATGTATATCGACTCGTGGGCCACGTTCGTCGTCTACACCTCCAGCACGATCTGCTTTTACCTGCTGGGGGCCGCCATTCTGCATGCGCGGGGTGAAGACCCGGCAGGAATCGGCACGCTGCTGATTCTGCAGAATGTGTATACGAGTTCGCTGGGGCCACAGGCGGCGGCCCTGTTTATCGCGGGAGCCTTCTGCGTGCTGTTTTCCACGACAGTTTCCGGCACGGCGGCCAATTCGCGAATCATGGCTGATGCCGCGTCCGTCTTCGGGTTCATCCAGCGGAACGATACGACCGGCCGCCTGCGGCTGATCCGCATCGCCATTGTGGGATCGCTGCTGGTGAACAGCTACGCCTACTACCTGTTTGAAGATCCCACGCTGATGCTGCTCGTCAGCGGGACGCTGGCCGTGTTCATGTACCCGGCCCTGGGCCTGGGCGCATTGTGGCTCAGGTATCGGGGAGTCGACCCGCGACTACAGCCCGGCCCGGCGGTGACCGCGGCCCTGTGGTTCTGCGGGCTGTCGCTGGCGGTGATCGCACCGCTGATGGCGGTCGTCAGCTTAGCGCTGTCGCTGGGATGGAAGCCGTAGCGGGGAGTATTGAATGCCTGACGGGTTCAGCACTCACGATGTCAGTGCCACCACATCGCGAAGAATCATCGCATGACACTCACTTCGCTGGTCATCACTTCCGCCTCTTCGGTTCCAAAGGTGACAACAAGCTGGTCAGTTCATGACGAATGCGGAAGCTCTCTGGTGCACTCTGCACAGACAAGAGCACTGCGATCAA
>JAGQPV010000244.1 GCA_020426545.1 Planctomycetaceae bacterium | reverse complement strand
CATCGGGACGCGAATCGTCGAGCGGAAGCTCGAGCGGCTGCCGTATTCGAAGGCCTTCGGCGTGAATCCCCGCACGCTGGAACTGCTGGAAAGCAGTGGCGTGACAGCGCAGCTGCTGGCGGCCGGACGGAAGCTGACGGCGCTGAATGTGTGGCGAAAGAACCGTCGGGTGCTGCGGCTGGACCTGTCCTCGCTGCCACACCGTTACCCGTTCATGCTGGTGCATTCTCAGGCTGCCACGGAAGAGCTGCTGGAGCAGGCACTCCTGGACCGGGGCATTCCGCTGGAGCGGGGAATAACCGTCAGCCAGGTCGAGGCAACCGGCAGGGGAAACGTGGTGCAGCTGACCCTGGCCGATGGCACGACCGAGTCCTTCGAACCGCCGGAAGTCCTGGGTGCGGACGGTGCCTCCAGCACGGTGCGGGAGTCGCTGGGAATCGGCTTTCCCGGTTCCACCTGGCCGGAGCCGTGGCAGCTGTACGACCTGGAGCTGGAGCATTTCCCGCTGGACGACGGGGAGGCCCACTCGTTCCTGAACGACAGCGGCGTGCTGTTCATGCTGCGAATGGAAGGACCGTGGTGGCGGGTGGCGGGCAATTGCCCCGATCTGCTGTCGCACCTGCCCGCGGGCAGCAGGCCCGGGCGGATTGCATGGGAGTCGGAGTTTCATATCAGCCACCGGCTGGCCGCCCGGCTGCGACAGGGGCACGTGTGCCTGGCTGGTGACGCGGCCCACATTCATTCGCCAATGGGTGCCCGCGGCATGAACCTGGGCATAGAAGACGCGTATGTGTATGCGCAGCTGCTGGCGGAGAACCGACTGGAGGACTACGGGCGGATTCGCCATCCGCAGATTCGCCAGGTCATCCGCCGGATCGAACGGATAACGTCGATCCTCAGGGGACGTTCCCTGCCGGCCAAAGCAGCCCGCATACTGGCCCCGCTGGCGGGTGCCGTCGCCCCCCTGCTGGCCTCACAGATTCGCCGGTTCGTACTGGGCCAGGACCACCCGGTACGGCTGCGGTGAGGCGTACAGGGCGATAAGCAATCCAGGCTTAGGAAGCCTGCGACAGCAGACTGCTGAGCACCTGACGAACCTTAGAAGATGAGAGTATGTTCTCAATCGCAGCTTCGAATTCCTCCTCGGTCTCACATGTAGTTGGTTTAAAGGAAAGCGAGTATACGTGAACCGGAAACAGCTCGATCGGATGCTCAATTGTCAGGAGCGTGTATGTGTAGGAATTGAGTGACGGCACAACAATGTCTAGATCATAGGACAGTGCGCCATTGTTATCTTGGCACTGTCGTTCATCGACACGACCACGAAGAATACCTTCGGTGGCCGTGCTGAGAATTTCTGCCTGCTCCTGCAGAATGCCCCGCGGGGTTCGCATCAGCGGCAGATCTTTCAGATCACCCCACAGATTCTTCGTCGCCATCTTCCGTCTCCTCAATCGTATTCAGTCGGCAGACGACCGGCAGGTGGTCGGAGTGAGTCTGCTGGTTCGGTCGGCCCGCGGCAGTCAGCAGCGACTGCCCGCCCAGTTGTGTCACAACAGAAATTCCGTCGGGTCCAAGGAACTTCAGCAACGACGGGCGGAGCAGGATCTGGTCGAATGTATTCCAGTAATAGTTCACCGGATTGCCGGAGTTGTAGAAATATGTCCCCGGTGGCTTGTCGTCCCCGTCGCCCAGCAGCGACCACATGGGATTATAAAAGAACGCTCGGGACTCCCCCTGAATTTTCCGTGAGCCACCGACTGCGATGCGGCGGTCCATCACCGCATGCAGACCTTCCGAACCGACAACGCCGGCCTCAAACGGGTTCATGTTCAGGTCGCCGATCACAATCGTTCGCGAATGCCCGAACCTGACTTCGGCCTCGTTGATCGAACGGCCAAGCCACGCACCCAGCTGAACATGATCCTCCGTCTGTTTCCACATTTTACTCGCCAGGTGAACGGCGACGACCAGAAAACTGGCTCCCAGCGGCAGCTGATAGTGGCGGATGGCGATTCCCGGCCTGTCCGTCACCAGATGAAATCGACTGGGATCGAACCTTGTCAGCAGCGTCAACCGATCGGAGTGTCCGGCATCCTGTGAATACAGGCGGTCGGTCCCCCGATTCATGACCTTCAGCAGATCGCCCACCGGATGCGGATTCTCAGCCAGAACGACCACATCAGCATCCGACTCTCTGGCGAAATCACGGATCGCTTCCTGAGTCACTTTCTGATTCAGATTCCAGAACGCGAACGTGGGCATGGAGCCTAGCCGGTGTGAAAGTGAACTCTACGCCCGGACCATCACCCGAACGGAATGTTCACTGTAGCCCGTCTGTGCCGCTCAATCAATTTTCGCCGGCAGACTGAATGCTGCCGTACTGCCCTGCCCCGGCGTGTTACCCCAGAAAACCCCGGTCGCGCAGTTCCTGGATGTTGTCCGGGGCGCTGGAGACGACGCGTTCCACGGCGTACCGCAGCACGGCCAGGCGGCCCAGATCGGGCGGGGCCGACAGAATGGCCACGCGGTCTTCGTCGTCATCGTCCAGGCGGCGGTTCAGCCGGTCGACGGCTTCTTCCACACTGTCGCTGACGATCTCCGGCCGGCCGTTCTGGTTGGCCAGCCGCAGGTGACGGAAGGCGGCCGTGCGAGCGAGGATGAACTGCACCATCTGTTCGTCATCGGCCGATTCGAAGAAGTTCTCGAAACCGGGCTGGACGGTGTCGGGGGTGATGATCAGCGGGCGGGTGATTTTCACCTCTCCCTTTGTGACTGTCACCGTTCCGCCAGCCGTGCGGGCTCCGCACACCAGCAGATAGGGCAGGTCCGAATCCCCGAAAGTGAACAGGCCGTAATTGACCTGCCGTTCGATGCGTACCTGGCTCCACAGCCGGTAGAACTCTTCTTCGTTGAACTCATGAGGAAACGGCATGCGGTATCCGGCACTGAACTCGGTGAGCAGGCGGGGAGTACGGTGGCTGTTGAACCTGTTGCCAGCGCCCATTGTGGCGATGCGGCGGGGGAACTCAAGATACACTCCCGATTCTCCCTGATTTCAGCCGCGGCAGTCCGCTTCAAACCGTGGCGGCGGAATCACGGGGAGCGGGCAGCGTGCCCGGCGATCCGTCGGTGGAAATGGGCAGCGTGACGGTAAAGCGGGCCCCGCCCTCCGGGGCCCGGTCAGCCCGGATCGTCCCGCCGCAGGCCATGACGATCGACTGGCAGATACTCAGTCCCAGCCCGCTGCCCTGCGTGCCGCCCGTTCGCTGTCGGGCAGGATCAACCTGATAAAACCGGTCGAAGACCCGGTCGATCAGATCGGCGGGAATGCCGCAGCCCGAATCGGAAATCGTGAGCACCGCGGTTCCGTCGCATCTCTCGAGCAGAATGGTGATCTGCCCGCCGGCCGGAGTGAAGCGGATCGCGTTGTCGATCAGGTTGGTCATCACCTGCCGCAGGTGGGAGGCATCGCCCGGAACGGACAGCGTATCATCCAGCGAGGTGACCAGGCGAATCTGCTGGTCTTCCGCCAGGCCGGCAAACATATTGATGGACTGACTGATGACCTGGCTCAACTGGACGGAGTCGCGGCTCCAGTCCAGCGCGCCGACATCGGTTTCCGCCAGCAGCAGCAGGCGGTCGATCAGCGACCCCAGCTGCTCGGCCTCTTCCAGCAGATCGGCCAGCAGTTCCTCGTACTGTTCCGTCGTGCGGGCCCGCGACAGGGCGACTTCCACCGAAGCCCGAATGGCGGCCAGCGGCGAACGCAGCTCGTGTGCCGCATTGGCGAGGAACTCGCTGTTGCGCTCGAGATAACGGGCGATGCGGTCGAGAAAGCGGTTGATTTCCACCGACAGCTGGTCCAGCTCGTCACCTGTGCCCCGCAGCGGGAGACGCTCCTCCAGCTGACCGGGGTGCAGCTTGCGGCTGGTCTGCAGAATCTGATTCAGCGGAGCGGTGGCCCGGCCGGCAACGAGCCAGCCGCCCACCGGGGCCAGCAGAAACAGCATCAGCAGGACGGGCGTGATGATCTCCGTCACCCGGCTGATATCGTCCTCGATATAGGCGGTGGAGGTGCCCACCTGCACGTGAAAGTCCGGACCGGGAGTTCGTTCCATGCGGCTTTCGGCCAGGACATAGCCATCGACCATATACGTCTGCAGGGGCCGGTCCGTCCGCAGGGGCCGCTGGCGCAGCAGGCCGGGCGTGTTGTCGCTGCTCCACAGCACCTCGCGGCCATCGGCCGAGTACAGCTGCAGAAACCAGCCATGCCGCAGGTGGCCGGCTGAAGTCCGTTCGATATCATGAAAGATCGCCTCGGGCGAGGCATCCGTCGGGCGGGCCGAAAGCACGGTTTCATAGACTTCATCGGCCAGGGCCACGTTCAGCTCCTTGCGAAGCATCATCCGCAGCCCCTGACGAACGGCCACCAGCGCCGCCACGGCCACCAGCAGCACCACCAGCGTGGTCCACAGCGTGAGCCTGGCCCGCAGAGTGAGTGCGGCCTTTCGCCGGGGGGGATGGGTCCAGGCCGTCTGCTCAGGTTGTCCAGACGGCATAGCCCCGCCCCCGCACCGTGTTAATCAGCGATTCGTCCCGGCCCTGGTCGAGTTTCCGCCGGAGCCGGTTCACATGCACTTCGATCACGTTGGTATTGCCTTCCCACGTGAAGCCCCACACGTGTTCGCACAGCATTTTCCGGCTGACCACCTGGCCGGCGTACCGCAGCAGCAGTTCGAGAATGCTGAATTCCGTCGGTGTCAGGTCGATATCGCGGTCTCCGTAATGGCCCCGGTGAGTCGCCAGATCGAGCGTGATTTCTCCCACCGACAGGACGGATGCCGGACGGGACATCGACCTCCGGGAGACGGCCTCCACCCGGGCCAGCAGTTCCGCAAAGGCGAACGGCTTGACGAGATAATCGTCGGCACCGGCCTCCAGCCCGGCGACACGCTCGTCGACGGCACCGAGGGCAGTCAGCACAATCACAGAGCAGCCGACCCCCTTTTCGCGCAGCGTGCGGAGAATCTCCATGCCGGAGGTTTCCGGCAGCAGCAGATCGAGAATCAGCAGATCGGGCGTGTGGGCCAGCGCCTGCTGCAGTCCGCGGGCTCCATCGCCCACCGCGCAGACCTCATGCCCGATTTCGGACAGGCCCCGCTCCACCGACCGCCGAATGACCGGGTCATCTTCAATCACCAGGATATTCATCCCACCTCCCGCTTCTGTGGTGCCTGCCCGTGGTGCATTGCCCCGCGGGGGAAGACCAGCCTGGCCCGGTGAACGCGGTCCACCCCCTCACTGCGAATGGTACCACTTCCGGCGGAACTGTGAAGCACCTCACACACCGGCCCGGCCGTCGGGTGTCTCCCCACGAAATCGCGCTGTTCGGGGGCAGTCCGGACTACGCCTTCCCGCGGATTTCACTACAATCAGCAGCGGCGGGCTCCGTGATGATGTTCCCGGGCCGGCCAGTCAGCCACCGGGCGATCACCAGCGGCCCGCCCGGGAAGCAACTTCATCGACGCCGCTTACGTTACCTCCCGGCCCGACCGGCCGGCAGAATGCAGCTGCCTCACCCGCCGAACTTACGAGGACTTCTGATGTCACGACTGTCCGTATGGATCATGATACTGTGCCTGGGCCTCGCCGGCTGCGGTGGAGACAAGGAAAAGACGCCCACCGCCCAATCGGAAGGTGGACAGTCCGCAACCGACAGCAAAGTCCCCGTGGCTGATGCCGAAGACGGCACGAAGGCCGGGCAGGGCGCAACGGAGAACATGGCGGGCAACCACACGACCACGTCAAATCCTCCTGGCGACAAGGCCGATCCCGGTACCCCGGGTGCCGAGGGCAGCGACCGGCCCGAAGACGCCGCCGCGCTCGACATGCCGCTGGAGAAGCGGGACAGCCTGACCGGCAACTGGGTGCTGACCCTGACCCAGCAGGGGCACAACCTGCCGCTGCTGCTGGTGCACCTGCAGACGATGGAACCCGGCAAGGTGGAAGCCCGCCTGATCGAGACCACCGAACTGCTGATGGAGCCGGAACTGGGCAAGGCCGAGCTGAAAGACGGTCTGCTCAGCCTGCCCTTCAAGTTTGAGCAGGGCGAAGCCAACTTCCAGGGACAGCTGGTGGACGGCCTGGTACGGGGCAACCTGAGCCTCGATGGCCAGGGCAGCGTTCCGGCCCGCCTGCACGGAACCTCCGCGGATTCCGTCGCCAGTGTCGAGCAGAAAGAAGCCGAAGGCCTGGACCAGCTGATTGAAGCACTCGGCTCTGAAGACCGCGTGGAAGCACTGAGCAGCTTTGTTGAGAAGTTCCCGTTCAGCCCGCTGTCGCTGATTGCCGGCGAGCAGCTGCTGTCGCTGGGCCGTGATGCGGAAGCCATCGACGCCGAGGCCTTCGCCAGGGTGCGGGAAGATTACCTCAAGCTGTCGGCCACGTGGGGCCCCCGGATGAAGGCCGAAGCGGAAGAATCCGCCGAGCGGACCACCATGCTGCGGGATGCCATTTCCGGCGAGGGAGAAGCAAGCGAAAAGGCCGTCGCCCGGCTGAAGGAACTGCAGAAGGAATCTCCGTTCGACCCGGTGATTGTGTGGGCCCTGGCCACCGCAGCCGAGAAGGCGGGGAACACCGATCAGGCCATCGAACAGTACGGCATGCTGACCGCCCTGCCCATGATGCAGCGGATGCTGATGCAGGAACTTGGCCCCGAAACCCCGCTTCCCGCCGAAAAACTGAGCGAGCTGTGGGAGAAGAAGCACGGCAACACGGATGACCTCGATGCCTACCTCAACAAGGCATTCGCCCAGGGCCTGCACACGCTGGTGGAAGGGGAAGAACCCGTTCCGCCGCGGGCTGCCGATGAAGGCAACCGCATCGCTCTGGTCGAGCTGTTCACCGGGGCCCAGTGCCCGCCGTGCGTTGCGGCCGACCTGGCCACGGGTGCTCTGGAGCACCTGTATCAGCAGAGCGAAGCCATTGTGGTGCGGTATCACCAGCACATTCCCGGCCCCGATCCGCTGACCACCGCCGACACGGAAGCCCGCCTGTTCTACTACGAGGCACAGGGCACACCCACGATTCGGGTGAATGGTCGCGAGTTCGAAGGTTCGGCTGGTGGCTTCCTGGCACAGGCTCCCGGCGTTCTGGAGCAGCTGCAGGAGCAGATCACGCCGATTCTGACTTCCCGCACGGAAGTGAAGCTGAACCTGCAGGCCAGCCTGAGCGACGGAACCGTGAAGATTTCCGCTTCCGCCACCGGGCTGCCGGAAGACTCCGAGCGGCTGCGGCTGCGGCTGATTCTGGCCGAGCAGTCCATCTCCTTCCGGG
Organism: Planctomycetaceae bacterium; assembly: GCA_020426545.1. Lineage (GTDB taxonomy): Bacteria > Planctomycetota > Planctomycetia > Planctomycetales > Planctomycetaceae > JAGQPV01. The sequence goes on along the minus strand of JAGQPV010000244.1, from coordinate 708 downwards.
CCGGTAACGGCATTCGGCAGCATGAGATGGTGGTCCGGCAGATGCCGGGCGGTGCGGAAGGCATCAAGCCGGCTGATGGCAAACTGCAGACAGAGCAGACCGTCAACGTGGACGAGCTGCGGGAAGAACTGAAGGCTTATCTGACCAAGTTCGAGGAAGAATTCGGTGCCGACTTCCCCGTGAAGCCGCTGGACCTGAACCGGCTGACGGTGGTGGCCCTGGTGCAGGATCATGTGACGAAGGAAGTCCTGCAGTCGACGGCCTACAGCCTGGCTCCTCCGGCTGGCGATGAGCAGCCCGCGACGGAATCTCCGGCTGCTGAGAAACCCGCCCCGGCAAAGCCCGAGGCTGAGAAGCCGGCCGCGGACAAACCGGCCGCGGAAGAGAAGCCGGCTGAGAAGAAGCCCGAAGGTGACAAGCCGGCTGCGGACGACAAGCCGGAAGCGGAAAAGAAGCCCGAAACGGCGGACGACAAGCCGGCGGCTGACGAAAACTGACGATCTGTCCGGGGAATCCCGGCCAGAGACTGCGAGACGTGATTTCCAGCCTGTCCTCTGCCGGTATCCGGCGGGCGACAGGCTGGTTTCGTCTGGTATGAGAGAAGCCCGGTCGGGAGTTGTGGAAGGCTTCAGCGGAGGGTGGCATGCTCCACGCTTGCGTGGGCATGCTCTGTCGAACGTCCTGACTGGCAGCTCGGCCCGGCATGCC
>JAGQPV010000243.1 GCA_020426545.1 Planctomycetaceae bacterium | reverse complement strand
AGAGAATGCAGGGGCAGCAGCGGGCAGGTCAGCTTCTGGCCTGCTGATCCGGAACGGTTCGGTCGGAATGGCTCTTTCGAGAGCTGTCGGGCTGGGCGCAGGTCACCGGGCGCAATGCTGCAGGGACGACAGTTATCAGGAAAGCGGTGGCAATTTATGGCCGGCCGGCAGAACACAAGACGGGAGCGCACTTCCGGACCGCTGCTGCTTGCTGCCTGCCTGGCAGTGTTCGGCGGGCTGCTCGATGGTGCGGCCAGCGCGCAGCCCCGCAGCCTTCCCACCGCCGTGATTCACGCCCGTCAGCGCGGAATTTCCCCCGGCATCAGGCCACCTGCAACTATCGTGCGGGAAGCCGTTCCAGCACCCATGGACGTGGTGCCAGTGCACCCGCCTGCGGAGAGTGAAGGTGTCGGTTCCGGCCTGACGGGAAACCGCCCCGCTCTTCCGGCATCCACATCGGCTCCGTCTGTTTCGGGCACACGGCCCGCTGCCGGTACGCCGGCCATGCTGACCGGAACCGAGCTGGAACTGTGGCCTCCCAATCGGAAGCAGACTGATCCGGCTGACACTGCGGGTGATATCCGTGCGGAGCCCGTAGCGGGCGAGCCCGGGTATATCGAAAGCTCTCCGCAGATCATCGGGCCACTGCTGATGCCCCGGTTTGAAGGTCAGATTGAGGAACTGCCGGAAAATACTTACCCCGAAACCCTTCCGCCACAGACGTTTGAACCGGAGCCGGGATTCACACCCGAGCCGGCTTATCCCTCGCGGCCGGCTTTCACGCCCGAACCGGAAACGGGCGGAGACTCCGCGTTCCCGCCGCTTGAAGAGGAGAGTGTCGGCGGAGCAGCCCGGCAGCCCGCCTACTGGATTATCAGCACGCGTCGCTGCCCGCAGGAAGGGGGCCGCCGCCGGAGCACCTGCCAGTTCGACTACTTCTCCGTGGGAGATTCCGGAGAGCCAGAGGCCGATCAGCCGGCACGGCTGAAACAGTGGCTGCGCCCGGATGTGCCGGTATGCATTCTGGTCCATGGCAGTTTAACTGCGTGGCAGGATGTCGTCCGCGATGGCCGTCGTGCCTGGCAGTGGGTGACTCAATCCGATCCCACCCGGGAAGTGCAGTTCCTGGTGATGACCTGGCCCAGCTACGAGGTGTTCAACGGCCTGCCATCACTCGATTTTGAATCGCTGGGCCGCCGGGCGGCATTCAACGGGGTGTATCTGTCGCAGCTGATGACCGCCCTGCCGGCGGAAACTCCCGTGTGCCTGATCGGGCACAGCCACGGCACGCGGGTCATTTCCTCCGCCCTGCATCTGATGGGGGGCGGTCGCGTGCAGGGTTATTCGCTGCCGCAGGTCTGGCGGGACCGCCGCCGGGTCCGTGCCGTGTTCCTGGCCTCCGCCCTCGATAAGAACTGGCTGAACCCCGGTGACCAGTATGGTGCAGCCCTGCCGAGAACCGAACTGCTGGTCAATCTGGTGAATCGGACAGATCAGGCACTGGGGGCATACCCGCTGATTCGCACTTTCTCGCAGGCGGCACTGGGAGAACGGGGCTTCACCCACCGGGAAGCCGCCGTGCTGGGGCCACTGACCGACCGGATCCGTCAGGTGGATGTGACACATCTGATCGGGCGGGACCATGTTCTGGCTGCCTGGGTGACTCAGCACGAAATCGCCCGGGCCATCGGGCCGTACATCAATTTCGCCGCGAAGGACAGCCCCCCGGCAGTCACTGTCACCCGGCAGCTGCGGCAGGTTGCTCCGCCCCCTCAGCAGATCCGGGCTGCCCGGCCGGTGTGGCCGCCCGTGTTCCACTGGTTCTCCCGCTGAGGCAGCTGACGCCCGCCCCGGCAGTGCGCTCTTGACACTCTCCGGGGATCGTTTCGATACTCCCGCCCGCCCGCCTGACGAACGTCAGGCTGCGTTGCGTACGCGGGGATGTCCCTTCGGCCGGCAAATCGCTGCCGGTTCGGGGCGGCACTCCCCAGCCAGCTGGAAGCTGCCATTCCCGCAGACAGCGGGGATTCCGGGCCTGTCTCTGTTTCCGTTCAGGCTGGAGACGAACACTCATGAAGACTGTGCATCAGCCGGCCGTGCCCTCTGGCTCCCCGATCGAGCGGTCCTCTTCTCGTACGCCTGTAGAGAGCACCGCTGGTGCCGAAAGCTCCTTCAGTGCGGAGGCTGTGCTGCCTCCTTCAGCCGGCAGCGCTGCGGCGGCTTCCGACAGCATGGACCAGACGGCCACCCTCATGCTGCGGATGACTGCTGTCTGTCAGGCTGTCACTCTGCTGCTGACCTGGCAGGCCTGGGAGTTCCGCCAGTCGCCGCTTCCGCTGCCATTACCCATGCTGGGTCTCGCTCCCGATCAGCTGCCCGCGTGGTCTTTTGGCGTTCCGCTGCTGGCCAGTCTGGTGGTGGTCTTCTTTCGGCCCCATGTCGGCGTGCTGCTGCATGCCCTGGTGTTTGCCATCTCCTGCTTCTTCGACCAGTACCGCATGCAGCCGCAGGTCATCTCGCTGCTGGTGCTGATGGCCGGCTGTCTCAACCCGCGTTTGCGCTGGGGGGCCCTGTGGTATCTGGCGGCAATGTGGTTCTGGGCGGGGCTGCACAAACTGCTGTCGCCCGAATGGCTGGGGCCGGGTGCCTGGTGGTTTCTGCAGGATTGCGGTCTGCCGGCGGATTCTCTGCGGCTGCCCTTTGCGATTGGCGTGGCAGTGGCAGAAATTGCGCTGGGCGTGCTGGTTGTCGTCCGGCCTCGAATGGCAGCCCGGGGAGCGGTACTGCTTCATGCGGGCATTCTGTTTTCGCTCGTCTTTCTGCGGGGCGGGTACAATGTCAGTGTCTGGCCGTGGAATATTGCCACAGCGGCTGTCGGCGGCTGGATGCTGTGGCAGAAACAGGAGCTGACCGTGGCACCGGCCCGGCTGCGGTTCGCCGTGCCGGCCGTGCTGCTGATCATGCCGGCCGGGTTCTATCTCGGGCTGGTCAATCCTCACCTGGCCTGCGTGCTGTACAGCGGCAATATGCCGCGGGCCGTGCACACCACGTGGGACGGTCCGGTTGCGATTCAGGGCTGGACGGGGCTCCGGGTGCCCTTCCCCGAATCTCCCCGGCTGGCCCTGCAGGCGTTTCGTCAGTCGGCCCGGCCAGGCGAAAAACTGTTCACGGGAGATCCCCGGCCTGGCATGCGAAATCACTGGTACCTCTGCCTGCCCGATGGTCAGGTTCAGGAAATCAGCCAGGAGCAGTTTCTGGCCGGCGGGGCTGGTTCCCGTGAACTACCCGGAATCGAAACCGCCGATCCAGTCGATCTCTGGAATGCCCGCCGCTCCGGGGCCCAGCTGACATTCGACAACTTCGGGCTGCCCCATGGCGTGCGGATTCGCTCGACCTACGCCGCCCCGAACTGCCTGGCCCTGGTGTCGGAACTGGCCAGCCTGCGGGAACTGACTCTCGACGATGCCACGTTAACCGAGGACGACGTGAACTGCCTGGCGAGGCTTCGCCGACTGTCTCTGCTGCAGCTCAATCGCAGTCAGCTCCGCGACGAACAGCTGGGGAAACTGCAGCAGCAGCTGCCCGCGTGCCGCATCATTCAGAGCCCTGCCCCGGTGCTGTCGCGGGGAGACCGGTCGTGGCTGGCAAACTGAGCGTCCCAGCCGCCCGTTATCAGGAACAGGGTGTCATCATTCGGATTGTTGTGTGTTCGTTGTGATGTCGCCCGGCCTGTCTCGATCTGACAGTCTGCCCTGTAGAGAAATCCGGACTGCCGGGGACGGGCTGCCCGGTGGCTGATATTTCTCATGCAGTTGGAATGACACAAGTGATTTTATATCAATGGTATAGGGTTTTATTTCCCGGTCCGATGTGGTGGGCCGATCCGGGGTGAACGCGGTCATGCCCCCTGCAGTGGCACAGCGTTCGCATAGAAGAATGTTGAGAGCCCGTCGCCGTGGCCGATTTCCTGTCCGACGGAATGCATTAGGAATGTCTGTGCACATTCTGGTTGCGGGCCGGCACCGGCTGGCATGGGGAACTTTCCGTTGACTCAGACTGTCAAACCTGTGACAGTAAGTCTGGATTCACCTGCCGGCGGAGCGATGAAAATGTGCCCCGCGGCAGGCGAACACGGTTACTTCAGCTTTTTCGGATTGTGGTCATGATTCAGTCACTGGCATCCCTTTTGACAGCGTCGGCCATGCTGCTGCATGCCGTCCTGGGGTGCTGCGTACATCATGATCATGCCCATGTCGCCTCTTCGTCCACGCCGACAGCCTGCAGTCCGGCTGGTGATTCTCACCAGCATCACGGACACGCTCATTCCGCGGCCAGCTCTCATGGGGCCCGCTGCGGCGATGCACATCAGGCGGGCACCCGTTCGAAACCCGAAGTCTGCGACCGAAAAGGCGGCTGCGGCGACGAGCCCGCCCCGGAACAGGCATGTGACGAAGCGAAGTGTCAGTGGGTTGGCACGGAAATTCCCACGGAAGTCCCGGCTGCCGTCTGTGCATTCGGCGATCCATTCGCGGGGGACCACGGGGCCGTCGACGTACTGAGCCTGCGGGCCTGCAGTACTCCGGCCTGTTTCAGCAGTCCGCCCGGCTGCAGCGGCACATGCCGCGTACTGGCGCGGCACCAGGTCTGGCTGCTGTAACCAGCCGCGACTGCGCCTGCTTTGTACTCCGCACCGTCAGAGAACTGGTTTCGCCTGCTGTGAAATCGGACTCTCCGCAGACTGCCGGAGTGCATTGTCCGTCGGGTTCAGTCGCTCGGGACCGGCAGCTGAAGCAACCGCATGAAGTCCGGTGGATTTCGTGCAGGCCCGGTCAGCTGGCTGTTCCCGATCTCTCTGCCTGACTGCCTCTCTGGCTGGTCCGCCCATGACGGATCATCCCCTGATTCGGACACCACGTGATTCCCGCCGGCGCTCCCGCGCCGGGTGGAAGTCCCGGCAGCTGTCTGGTTCTCTCAGGTTCTGTGATGTGCTGCCCGGCACATGCGGACTGCTGCAGGAAGATCGACCCATGAGTACCGCTGGAAATGCTCCCATGAAAACTCCAAACCTCACCAGCAGACGGGCTGTTGCCGGGATGGCAACCGCTGCAGTTCTTGTTCTGGCCGCCGGTCTGTGGTGGCAGCGCTCGGCCTGGCTGCCACCGACCAGGGCCTGGCTGGCCGCACAGCTCAACGCACCGGCTGCTTCAACAGCGGATGACGACGCCGGCCATGCCGCCCACGATGAACCCGAAAGTGGCGCCGACGAAACGATGCTGGTCCTGTCCGAACAGGGCCGGCTGAATATTGGTCTGACGGATGACCAGCTGCAGCCGGTTCGCCTGCAGGATTTCACCCGCATGCTGGAGGTTCCGGCCATCGTGGTGGAACGTCCGGGGCAGACGCACTTCCAGGTCATTGCTCCCATGACCGGCGTGGTGACGATGGTAAATGCCGTGCGTGGTGAATCGATCGAGCCGGAGCGGCTGATGTTCCGGATTCGTCTGACTCATGAGGATCTGGTCCAGTCGCAGACGTCTTTCCTGAAGACGCTGGGCGCGCTGGATGTGGAGCAGCGGGAAATCAAGCGGCTGAAGGAACTGATCGATCAGGGAATTATTCCGGGCAAGCAGCTGCTGGAGCGGGAGTATCAGCAGCAGCGGCTGGAGGCCGACCTGAAAGCCAACCATGAAGCTCTGCTGCTGCATGGCCTGTCGGCCGAGCAGGTGGCATTTATCCGCAGCGAACGGAAACTGATCAGCTCGCTCGATGTGACAGCCCCCGCGCCGAAGGAACTGATCCATCCGGACGAGCAAGAGTCCGCCGATCAGTCCGAAGCCGCGAATTCGCTGGCCGATCAGTCTCCCGGATACGGCACGAAGCCGGCACCTCTGCTGGTGCAGAGTGTGAATGTCAGCCCGGGAGAATTTGTGCAGGCCGGGCAGGCTCTGGCCGTGCTGGCCGATTATTCCGAGCTGTACATCGAAGGGCGGGCTTTCGAGCGGGATGCCGGTCTGCTGGCGGAAGCCGCGCGGAAGAAGCTGGAAGTCCAGGCCGTGCCGGAATCCGGAGCACGGAATGTCATCATCCGGGACCTGGCGATCAGCTGGCTGGGGAATTCCGTGGAAACCGAATCGCGGGCCTTCCCGTTCTATGTCCTGCTGCCGAACACCATCGCCTTCGACCCGGAAACCGACGGCGGCCCCCGGTTCCTCAGCTGGCGGTTCAAACCCGGCCAGCGAATGCAGCTGCGGGTTCCCGCGGAACGGTGGGAGGACCGCATCGTGCTGCCCGTGGGGGCGGTGGTGGAGGACGGGGCCGATTTCTTTGTGTTCCAGCAGAACGGGAAACGCTTTGAGCGGCGGCCGGTGCACGTGATTTACCGGGACCAGCACCACGTGGTGATTGCGAACGATGGTTCGCTGTTTCCCGGCGATGTGGTGGCGACCACCGGTGCCCATCAGATGCAGATGGCTCTCAAGAATAAGTCGGGCGGTGGTGTCGACCCGCATGCCGGGCACACGCACTGAGCCTCTTTCCGCTTGCTGCCGCAGAACCTGACTGCTGACGCTCCCGCTCCGTTCTCTGCTTACGAACAGATCGCTCCGCCATGCTGAATTCCATCATTCGATTTGCCCTCAGGCAGCGGCTGCTGGTCATCACGTTTGCCGTGTTCCTGCTGGGTTTCGGCAGCTGGCAGGCGGTACAGATGCCGATTGACGTCTTCCCCGACCTGAACCGTCCCCGTGTGGTGGTGATGACCGAAGCCGGAGGCCTGGCTCCGGAAGAAGTCGAAACCCTGGTCACGTTTCCGATTGAAACTGCCCTCAATGGTGCCAACGGCGTACAGGCCGTGCGAAGTTCGTCGGGGGTGGGCATCTCGGTGATCTATGTGGATTTCGACTGGGGCACGGATATCTACACCGACCGCCAGATTGTGATGGAGCGGCTGCAGCTGGTTTCCGAGCGGCTGCCGGAAGGTGTGCAGCCGCAGCTCGCACCGGTTTCGTCCATCATGGGGCAGATTCTGATGCTCAGCATGTGGAGTGAAGACGGGAAAACCGGCCCGCTGGAACTGCGGACCCTGGCCGACTGGACTGTGCGGCAGCGGCTGCTCACGATTCCCGGTGTCTCGCAGGTCTTCACCATGGGCGGCGGACGCAAGCAGTTTCAGGTGCAGGTCGATCCCGATGCCCTGCGGCAGTATGGAGTGACTCTGGAGCAGGTCAAACGGGCCGTGGTCAACAGCAACGCGAATGCCACCGGCGGTTACCTCGATCAGCAGGGGCCGAACGAACTGCTGGTGCGGGCACTGGGCCGGGTCAAAACCATCGAGGACCTGCAGAAAGTCGTCGTCACCATTCGCGACGGGCGGGCGGTGTCATTAAGCCAGATTGCCAGCGTCGTGGAAGCGGCTCAGGTCAAACGGGGCGACAGCGCATCGTATCAGCGGGTCAGTCCCCGTGGCCCTCCAGCGGAAGGGAATGCCGCGGATTCCGAACCGCCGCCCTTTACCGGCGGCGACGCGGTCGTGCTGACCATCAACAAGCAGCCCGAAGCCGATACACGGGCGGTGACCAATGCCATCATGGAGGCGGTTGCGGATCTGCAGTCGACCCTGCCGGACGATGTGCACATTGTGCCGGTGTATTCGCAGAAGTCGTTCATCGACCGGGCCATTGAAAATGTGGTGGAAGCCCTGCGGGACGGGGGCATTCTGGTCGTCATTATTCTGTTTCTGTTCCTGCTCAATTTCCGCACGACGTTCATCACCCTGACGGCTATTCCCCTGTCGCTGGTGATGACAGCCGTGGTGTTCTCGGTGTTCGGCCTGTCGATCAACACGATGACGCTGGGCGGCCTGGCGGTGGCCATTGGCGAACTGGTCGACGATGCAATTGTTGATGTGGAAAACATCTTCCGGCGGCTGACGGAAAACCGGGCCGCCGGCAATCCGAAGAATCCCCTGCTGGTCGTCTTCCAGGCCAGCACCGAGATTCGTAACTCCATCGTGTTCGGCACGATGATCGTCATTCTGGTGTTCCTGCCGCTGTTTGCTCTGACGGGTATGGAAG
>JAGQPV010000242.1 GCA_020426545.1 Planctomycetaceae bacterium | reverse complement strand
GGTGAAGGCCAGGTGCTGCCACGTTCCGGGCTCCAGCGTCAGAGGTTCCGTGGAAAACCACGATTCCGACGTTTCGCCAAACCCCAGCGCCACCCGCATAGTCCGTCGCCCGCTCTTATCGGGGGCTTCCAGCGTGAACTGGTAATCGTCGCTGGAGGCATACATCTTGTCGATCAGATACGCCCGGCCGGAATCCGCCAGATCCTTCTTCGGGTTGATCCACAGTTCGAGGGTGAATGCTCCTGAAGGGGACAGCTCCGGCTTACTGGCAACAATGGCGCCGTGCTGTTTGTCATTCACCGGCCAGCCGGGGAACGATTCCAGCCCGCTGCCAAACCGGCCCGCGGCAATCTGTGCCCCCTTGAGAACCGCCGTGTGGCCATTGCCGCTGGCATCCGCTCCGGGGGCGTCCTGTTCAAACTGCCACAGGCCGATCACATGCGAACCAGTCGCGTGTTCGCCGGTGTAGGCGGTCTGCCACGGGTCGGCCAGCTGCGCTGCAGCCGGAGCAGCATTCCAGAAAATCAGCATTGCACCCAGTGGCATTGCCACACGCAGCAGCCGGAGCACGGCGGACTGTCCCATCACAGGGCCAACCTTTCTCATTGTTCAAACTCGTCTGTTTCCCGACACCAGAACCATCGCACAGCATGCCGTTCGGCCAAAGCCGGGCCAGGAGAAGTCGCCCGCGCACCCACGCCTGATCGACCGTTCCCGCGTCGGATTGTGTCCGACGAGTGCCTCGCGCAGAATAGATCACGGCTCCGGCGTTGACCAGTCTCGGCCCGGCGGCCGGGCAGTTCATCGTCCAGGTGCTGTTTCGCGCTCTCCCTCTCCAGAGCAGTGAACGGTGTTTCAATTCCCGCACGCGGCCTGTCTTCCACATTCCGACATTTCTGTTGAGATCTCATGCAGCAGCTGAACCACATCCCGAGGCTGGTACTGATTGTTGTCGCGCTGGTACCGTCGGCCTGCACACTGCAGGCTGCCGATGACATTGCGAAACCCCCGCTGCTGGTGCCACTGCCACGGAAGATTCCCGCCCCGGAAGAAAACCCCACCACGAAAGAGAAGGTGGCTCTGGGCCGGCAGCTGTTTTTCGATCCCCGGCTGTCCGGGGAGAACACGATGAGTTGCGCTACCTGTCATCTGCCGGAGAAAGCGTTCGGCGACGGCCTGCCACGTGCGAAAGGGGCGAACGACAAAGAGCTGTCTCGCAACACGCCCTCCCTGCTGAATGTGGGCCTGTATGCCACTTACTTCTGGGACGGGCGGGCCGGAAGCCTGGAGGAACAGGCGCTGGGGCCGATTCAGTCGCCCGACGAAATGAACCAGAATCTGGACGAACTGGTACGGGAACTGAGCCAGGTTCCCGGCTACCGGCAACAGTTCCAGCAGGTATTCGGTACAGAGGTTTCCGGGCAGTCCATCGCAAAAGCGCTGGCCGCCTTTCAGCGAACTCTCATCACGGGCCCCTCCCCGTTCGACCGCTATCTCGCTGGCGATCAGCAGGCGCTTTCCCGTTCCGCCCAGCGTGGCCTGGCCCTGTTTCAGGGTGAGGCCGGCTGTATCCGCTGTCATCAGGGGCCACTGTTAAGCGATGGGAAGTTCTATCGCCTCGGGGTCTCGTTTTCCGATGAAGGCCTGGCCGTGGTGACAGGCAAACAGGACGATAAAGGCCGGTTCCGCACGCCCTCCCTGCGCAACATCGCCCAGACCGGGCCTTATATGCATAACGGCTCGCTGAAGACTCTCGATGAGGTCGTCACGTTTTATTATCGCGGTATTCCGCTCACCGCGCCCGATGGTCTGGAACTCGATTTGCAGCCACTCTCCGGGCAGAGCTTCGCCGAGATCGCCGACCTCGTGGCCTTCCTCAAATCCCTGACAGGCGATCCGCCGAAGATCACGCCGCCCGAGCTGCCTTAAAACGCCCCGCTGTTCCTCCAGGTGCCGACCTGCCGTTTCCGCAGGAGGGATTATTTCACCCGGGCTGTTCTGATCGCCGGCCCCTGCCGGCAGATTTCGCGGGCCAGGACGCCCATCTTCGGGGGAGACGCCTCCACATCGACCTTCAGGCCTTCCGCCTGGATTCGTTCAGTGGCGGTCGGGCCGATCGACCCGATCACGCAGTCCCGGGCAGCCGCCAGAAACCGTTCCTTCAGCCCCAGCGATTCGGCTGCCATCAGCAGGTGGGTCAGCTGCTGGGCACTGGTGATAATCAGAGCATCAAACTCCCCCGCCACCATCGCCTGTACGGCGGCTTCCAGCGGGCCGGTATCCTCAGGGAACGCCCACCGATACACGGGCACGGGCAGCACGTTCGCTTCGAGTTCCCGCAGCTGCCCGTAAAATTCTTCGCTCGATTCCCCGTACTCCTGCACCGCCACCGTCTTCCCCGCCAGGCAGGGCACCGCGGCGGTCATCGCCGCCAGCAGTTCATGCCAGGTATTGGGGGCCGGGGCCTGCACATCGATGGCGACTTTCCATTCCCGCAGCACAACCTGTGGTTTCGGGCCACGCACCGCCACCACACACTGCCGCAGTGCCGCCAGAAATTCCTCCCGGCTGTACTGCGTTTCCACAGCTTCCAGCAGCGCCTTCGCTCCCACACCCGTCATGAACACCACCACGTCGATCCGCCCGGCCAGCAGGGCCGCGGCGAAATCCAGAGCGGCCACATTTTCTTCCAGCGGAATTTCCCGCATCGACGGGGCCACGGTGGCAGCGGCTCCGTGCCGCTCCAGCAGAGACTTCATTTCGCCGGCACGGCGGCTCTCCAGACTGCAGACTCGAAACGGCATCGCAACAGCTCCTCTTCAGCCTCCACGCGGGGGCGGCCTGTTTCCGCACAGGGGCAGACTCCACTTGAGTGCACCAGTCCCGTGGGCCTCTGGTCACCGGTATTGTATGGTAGACAGCCGGCTGCCCGCCAGGAATGGCACCGCCCAGCCTGCAGGAATTGACCGCTCGCAGCAACCGCCCGCGCACCATCACCCACTCTCGAAGCCAGGAAGGTTCGCCCGATGAGGCCGCCACTCTCCCTGCCCTGCTGCGCATCGTCGCCGAAGGTTCGCACTCCTGTGCGTCGCGCCGTCTGCGGCGCAGTGGCCGGCCTGCTGCTGTCCGCCGCTGTCTGGTTCTCCGCCACCGCGGCCGATTCCGTGCCCTCGGAAGCCCACCCGCCGGGCAGCGGGGAAATCATCATTCATCGCCGGCCGGAACGCGACAAAGCCGGCGAACCGGCACTGGCAGACCCGGACAACAGCGCGGAACTGCAGCTGACGGTGATCGACCGGGCCACCGGCAGCCCCTGCTTCTGCCGGGTGAATGTGATCGGTGCCGACGGCAACTATTACGAACCGGCACAGAACACCCTCGCCCCGTGGAGCCTGCAGCGGCTGGGGAACCGGGTGAACAAGGGCCCCTTTCGCTATTACGGCTGGTTCTTCTACTGCGACGGAACCAGCGTCATGCGGGTTCCGCCGGGCACCACCCGCGTGGAAGTCTGGAAGGGCCTGGAATACACGCCCGTCACGGCCGAGATCACGATTGAGCGGGATCAGACAGGCGCTGTGGATATTCTGCTCGAGCGGCAGACCGACATGGCGGCCCGCGGCTGGTATTCGGGCGACACGCACATTCATCTGAACCGCCGCACGGCCGAGGAAGACGAACGGGCACTCGACCTGGCCGCTGCGGAAGATATCCGCTTCGCCCACATCCTGTGCATGAACGATCCCCGGTTCTACAAGCCCACGATGGACCAGCAGATCTGGCATCAGACCCGCGGCATGGGCCAGGCTTCCGAGCGACACCGCGGACCGTACAGCATTTCGTCCGGCCAGGAATACCGCTGCGGCACGTTCGGCCATATCTGCCTGGTGGGCGGCAGCCGCCTGGTCGATGGTGATGGCCCCGACACCAACCCGAACAACTGGCCGGTGTTCGGCCTCGTGGCCGAGCAGACGCACGACCAGGGCGGTCTCGCCATTCATGCCCACGGCGGCTACGGCAAAGAGATCTACGCCGACTTCGCCCAGCACGCGACCGACGGGGTCGAACTGCTGCAGTTTGCCGTGTACCGGGGAATTGGCCTCGAAGGCTGGTATCACATGCTGAATGCCGGTTACCGCTTTCCCGCCATCGGTGCCAGCGATTACCCCTACTGCCGCGCCCTGGGCGACTGCCGGACTTATGCATATTGTGGCCAGCAGGGGGCCGACTTCAGTGCCTGGAACCGGGCCATCAAGCAGGGCCGCTGCTTCATGACGACCGGCCCGCTGGTGGAACTTTCCGTCAACGGCCAGCTGCCGGGCGACACCCTTGCGCTGCCGGCCGGCGGCGGGACGGTGCAGGTCACCGCCCGGGTCGAGTCACCCACCGCCGAAGTAAACGAACTGCTGCTGCTCTCCGGTGGAGAGGTGGTCGCCCGGAAGGAACTCGAACCAGCCGCAGCCCGCAAAGACGTGGTGACCTGGCAGCTGGACATACCCCTGAAGCAGGGAACCTGGCTGGCCCTGCGCGCCCGTTCCACCGGCCCTGGCGGGCGGGAAGATGTGGAAGCCCACACCAACCCGCTGTGGGTCACCGTGGGCGGGAAGGGCCACGTGAACCAGGCCAGTGTCCGCTGGCTGCTGGCCCGCCTCAAGGAACGCATCGCGTTCCACACCGCCCGCGACTTTCCGCAGAAAGCGAAAGTCCTCGCCTGGTTCGAGCAGAGCCGCAAGGTGCTGGAGGGGCAGCTGAGGGATGGGGAGTGAGGTCGCTGAAATCGCCGGTACTTCAAGTGCTACGTCCGTCGCGGAAGCCCGGTTGAGGCCGCGAAGCCCAGCATGTTACTGATGGTGACCGCTGGATGATGCCTGTCGACTGACCCAGCCTGCGTCCCTCCGGGCCGGGCCCGGCAGACCTGGACCAGTTACCCGCCTTTCCAGCTGATGCCGAACCGGGCAGCGCGTTCCAGCAATGAAAACCGCAGACATTCGGCAGGTAACAGGACTGGATTGTGGAGCGGAGTTCTCGCGCCAGAGGGCAAGAGCCGGCAATCGGGTATCCCGGGGGCTCTTCGCAGGCAATAAGTGGCACACATCCAGGGGCAGGCCGTGCAGCGTCTTCATCGGTCGCAGGTCCACGCTGCCCGCCCGATACTTTAAACGTGCCGAAAGCTTTTGACCACCGCCTCAACTCGCAGTACGCTGTCGGTTCAAACAGCGACGCGGGATCACCTCCTCCCTCTCAGGCGGAACGCCCATGGCCATGCAGATGGCGGAACTGCACTACCTGGCACCACCCGTGTACGACTCGGTGGCTCTGGCGGAACGTGCCGAGCAACTGCTGGGCTCGGGCATTGAGACGTCTGACAGCGACGCCGCCAGCAGCGCGTTCCTGATGTTCCACACGAAGCATCGCATTGAATACAGGGACGGGGCGCTGCCCGCGCAGACGGCCATTCTGGCCAGCGACAAGCCCACCAACGCCGAAGCCTATACTGATCAGATCCAGCAGTCGTGGGCCTGTGAAGATGCCGCGGAACGCATGGAGGCGTCCACCCGTTCGCTGCTGGTCACCGAGATGATGGCACACGGCCTGGAACCCGGCGAACGCGTGCGACTGTTTCACGGCGTGCTGCAGGCACTCGCTGAGATCACCCAGCCGCACGCGATCGTGTTCCATCACTCGCAGCAGGTGGTGGCCGGCGACAGCTATCTGGAGTCGTGTGACCGCGAATCGATAGAGAGACCCGGTTCGCTCAATGTGCGGTTCTACAACATCAGTAATTCCGAGACTGGCGATATGATGATGGATACCCGCGGTCTCGATGAAATCGGCCTGCACGACCTGCAATGCCATTTCCGCGAACTCGACCCCAACAGTGTCAGCCAGGTACTGTTCAACACGGCACTTTATATTTATCAATCCGGTCCGGTCATCAAGTCCGGCGAGACGGTCGCCGGTATCGAACCCGATTCAAAATGGATGTGCCAGTTCGAAGATTCGCTGCTCGAACCTCAGCGGGATGTGCTGGACCTCAACCCGGGTGAACCCTTCGCCGCGGGCGGCAGGTGAGAGGTGGCGGAATGAACGAAGCCTCCCCGCGATTTTCCGGCCGGCTGGTGGCGATGCTCTGCGTACTGCCCCTGCTGTATGTTCTAAGTTACGGGCCGTATGTGTTCCTGGCCAGTCACGGCTGGCTCGGGCCGATGGACGGCCCGCTGATTCAATTGGTGTGGTGGTTCTATTACCCGGTCGCCCACCTGGCCAGCGTAATTCCCGAAGTGCGGGAAGCGTTGAACTGGTATCTCCGTTTCTGGATCGGCTGAACTCACAGGCTGCCATCGTCCTCCCCCACTGCCCTCCCACCTTCGCTCCCGTTACACTGGAACAGGTGATCTTGCCGGCCTCGCGCGGTCGGTTTCAGCAGGTTTCAGTTTCGGGGTTTCCGCATGCGGACACGACGGCTACCCGCCACGTACACAGTCACTGTTCTCGCGGCTGCGGCTTTCCTTCTTTGTGCCGGTACCGGCGGAGCTGCTGCGGCGGCTCCGGCAGCTGTCGACTTTCCGCACGATGTGGTGCCCATCCTGCGGAAGCACTGCGTGGCCTGTCATGGCGGGAAAGAGGCCAAAGGCGGGTTCTCACTCAACACCCGGCAGCTGGTGCTGGAGAGCGAAGCCCTCGTTCCCGGCAAGGCGGGCGAGTCCCGGCTGATTGAACTGGTGACCTCGGCCGATGCCGACGAGCAGATGCCCCCCAAAGACCGGCCGCGCCTCTCGCCCAAAGAGATCGCCACTTTGCGGGCGTGGATCGACCAGGGAGCAGGCTGGGAAGCCGGTTTCACGTTCTCCGGCAAAGTCTACGAGCCGCCGCTCAAGCCCCGTCGGCCCGAACTGCCCCGCCCGACCGAGGGCCGCACGCATCCGGTGGACCGCCTCATTGATGCGTACCTGCAGGAGTACGAACTCCCGCTGCCGGAGAGCGTGCCCGACCGCGTGTTCCTTCGCCGAGCCAGTCTTGATCTGACGGGCCTGTTGCCGACCCCCGAACTGCTCGAGGAGTTTCTGGCCGACGAACGACCGGACCGCCGGGAACGGCTGATCGACCGGTTACTGGCCGACGATGTGGCCCGGGCCGAACACTGGCTGACCTTCTGGAATGACCTGCTGCGGAACGACTACGCCGGCACGGGTTTCATCACCGGTGGCCGGCGGCAGATTTCCGGCTGGCTGTACCGGGCGCTGCTGGAGAACCGCCCGTATGACGCCATGGTCCGCGAGCTGATTGCCCCGTCGAGTAACGCCACCGATGGCTTTCTCAACGGCATTCGCTGGCGGGGGACGGTGAGTGCCAGCCAGCAGCCCGAAGTGCAGTTCGCCCAGAACGCGGGGCAGGTGTTCCTCGGTATCAACCTGAAATGTGCCTCTTGCCACGACAGCTTCATCGACCGCTGGACCCTCGCCGAAACGTGGGGCATCGCTCAGATTGCCGCCGACCGCCCGCTCGAAATGCACCGCTGCGACAAGCCCATCGGCCAGCAGGCCACCGCGTCCTGGCTGTTCCCCGAGCTGGGGCAGATTACCGCCGACGCCCCCCGCCAGCAGCGGCTGGAGGAACTCGCCCGGCTGATGACGCACCCGGAGAACGGCCGCTTCACCCGCACCGTCGTCAACCGGCTGTGGCAGCGGCTGATGGGCCGGGGCATCGTGCACCCCGTCGATGCGATGCAGACGGAACCGTGGAATGCCGACCTGCTCGACTGGCTGGCCGTCGACCTGGCCGAGCACAACTACGACCTGAACCACACCATCCGCCGCATCTGCACGTCCGAGGCGTATCAGGCCCGCACTCACCAGCCTGAGGCCGAGCAGCAGAATACCCGCTACTTCCACCGTGGCCCGCTCCCCCGCCGCATGACGGCCGAGCAGTTCATGGATGCCGTGTGGCAGCTCACCGGTAGCGCCCCACGAAGCTTCGATGCCCCCGTCCGCCGCTTTCCGCCGCTGGCGAAACTCCGGCAGGTGCCGGAAGATTACCGCGGTTCGCCCCCGAAACTTTCCGCCCGCTGGATTCGGCCTGCCGCTGCAGAGGCGGAGAA
>JAGQPV010000241.1:1664-8126 GCA_020426545.1 Planctomycetaceae bacterium | reverse complement strand
GCCGATACATATCGGGGGATGGTGTCTGCCATAACGGCGGTGCCATATTGGCGGGTGGGATGACGTGCCAGTTCTGGCAGCTGATCAATGGGCAGGTGGTCAATGGATTGGAGTGTGCACTGCCTGTTGGCTGCTGCCTGGCTGAAGGGCCCACTGAAGACAGACGGACGGAAACTCAGGAAGAGCAGCAGCTTGAGCCGAGAGTCCCTGCGGGAAGCGGTGCGGGGAGGAACCCGTGGATGAGAACCTGCGCAGATTGAGTGCTCCGGAAATTCTGCGAAGACCATTCGTTGCCGATCTGGACGTTGCGGGAAAGTTCTCCGGGAATCGAACAAGTGAGCTGCCAGCCTGTTCCGATCAATTGAGTATCGAACGTCCCGGCTGTGCAGGGAGGCACGTCACCGGAGTTTCTGTCGCGGCAGCTGTCTGCCCGGCATCGACTGCCTTTTTCCTGCTGCCCGGCCTCACCTCGGACCCGCCCAACCTTAGAGCGCCTGAAACAGGCCTCTGGCTGGTCCCGCAACAGATTCCCATCAGAGACCGAAACGGATTTCGGCGATGGCAACGAGCTTCGCAGGTTCAAAGCATCTCGACGGGCGGCGTCGCCGTCGGCTGGCTTCCGAACATACCGATCCCAATGAGGCTGAGGCGGCTGATACTGCCGATTCCCGCGAGGAACGGCAGCATGGCCGGGACTGTGCGGTGCAGCAGCGGCTGCGGCACTTCCCCGTGCGGAAAGTGATTTCCCGCCGTCCGTGGAAAGCGGCTGTTCTCAGCACGTTTGTTCTGGGCACGGCTGCCGGCCTGATTGCGGCCGCCTGGTTTGCCGGCGTGCAGCCGGAGCTGTTCGGTCCGGCCATTGCCCGGATGTTCCAGCTGCCACAGCCGCAGGCGATGCAGGTCTCCGAAACCGTGCTGGTGCTGCTGGCTGGCCAGCTGTGTCTGCTGATCTGGTGGGCCCGCTCCCGCAGTCTGCAGGATTTCAGCGGCAGCTATCATTTCTGGCTGTCGGCCGCGGCGACCTGTTTCTGCATTTCGCTGTGCACGGCTCTCGGTCTGCATACGGCTGTGGTGGAAACCATGTACAACCGCCAGCTGCTGCCGATGATGCAGCAGGTGACGCGGGCCGATCAGCTGCTGCTGACCTGGCTGGTGCCGTCGGCCCTGGTGGTGCTGACTGTGGGTCGGGGCATGGCCCGTGAAATGCGGGGCAACTGGGTTGGCCTGCTGCTGCTGCGGTGCTCGGTCCTGCTGGCGATGCTGTGGGTGGGCGGACAGCTGGAAATGGTGCGGAAGGAACTGATTGCTCTGCAGGAGCATGCGACCGTTCAGAGCCAGCCCGCACTGCAGTCTTCGCTGACGGGGATTCTCGCTCATCTGCCGCTGATCACCGCTTCGGCGGGACTGCTGGCAGCCAGCTTCCTGTTCCTTTCAACCATGCTGCACACGCGGCATGTCATCTTCGAATCCGTCAATCCGCCGCAGCAGAAGCCCTCGCTGATCGGCCGCCTGTTCCGCAGGCTGACAGGTCGCGGAGCATCCCGTTCGACGGCAGGTAAAGGCCAGCAGGCTGCTGACTCGGTCAGCCCGGCGGAGGGAGAGGAATCACAGGGCCGCAAAACAGCCGCAGCCACTGCAGAGGCGGAAGCGGACAACTCGTCCTCAACGACAGCGACTCGCTCCCGGCGAGCCAGTACCCGCAGCAGTGCACCGGCGGTGAAGGAAGAGTCGGCCCCGGCCCGGTCCGCGAAGACGGCGGCCGAGCCCGAACCGGCCAGTCAGGCGGACAGCAGCGAAGAGGACGAAGCAGACAAACAGCCCATGTCGCTGAAGGCGTCCCGTGCACTGGACGCGGACCGTCAGCAGCAGCTGAAGGGTCTGCCCAAGCGGGAACAGCGCAAGCTGCGGAAGCAGTGGCGGGATGAAGACCGCGATTCAGAATACCGGCGCAGTGCCTGAGCAGCCGCTCGGCTGAGCCAGACGAGACAGGCCACATTCGGCGGGTGTGGCAGGGAGGCTGAGTTGTCCGCCGGATTTTTCACTTGCCGCCGCCCGCCCTTCCATGAGGGGCGGGCGGTTCTGCATTGAGCCAGTGCCGGTTCAGCGCGGCCCGAATGGCCCGGGCGCCGTACAGATCTTCCTGCCGGCGATGACCTGTCAGCCGGCCGGCCCGGCTGCTCCGGTGAACTCTCACCGCTTCCGGCTGCTCCACCATTCGGGCGATGGCCAGAGCCACTCCCAGACGAAAACGGCTGTCGGGCAGGACGGGCGCTCCGGTGGTCTGCAGCGACCACTGGTCATCCCGCAGGCGGCACCACAGCTGCCCGGGCCGGGCTTCGTCCGTCACCTGGCGGGCCGCTGGCGAAAGCTGCTGGCGGACATCGCTGCGAACGAACAGTCGCACCTGTTCCGAGCGGGATGAATACAGGTTCCAGGACAGCCAGCTGTCGCACAGTCCCCACGGCTCGAACAGCGGCCACAGCACGGCGACCGCCAGCACACTGCTGGCGGCAGTGGAATATACTGTTGTGGAACAGACTGCCGTGGGACCGGCCGGCTGGTGGCGGTTGTCGGCCGTCGCGGGAACCGCGGTGCCCTGCTCTGCCGCAGCCTGCGACAGCCGCGTCAGACCACTGGCCAGCAGCGGGTTCTGCACGAGGAAGAACACGTTCCACAGCAGCACCCCGGCCGAGTGCCCCAGGCCCCATGGCCCCAGCGTCAGCAGCAGGGCCAGGTGCATGAGGCAGGAACCTGCCACTGCCAGCCGGCGGGTGCGGGGCCACAGCAGGCCCACGCCAGTCAGCAGTTCGGCAGCGGGCAGCAGACCGCAGAGAGCGGTACGCGCAGCTGCGGGCACATCCTGCCAGGACAGGCCCACGCTCTTCAGCAGTCCACCGACGAGGTAAGGCCCGGCCGACTGAAAGAAGGTGACATCCATCTTCGACCACGCCGACCAGACGTAAATCGAAGCGGTCAGGTACAGGCTCAACCGGAACAGCCGGGGCACCGGCTGCAGCACGATCAGCAGGCTCAACAGACCCAGATGCCAGGCCCAGGCCTGCAGACGATGCTGATCGCCGGCCACCAGCAGCACCAGGCAGAGGCAGCTGATCAGGCCGCAGGCCCGTTCGAGCCGCGGTGAGCCGGGCACGGTTCGCGCTGGTTCCGCTGTTGTTCCCAGAAGCCGGAGGACCGCCAGCACGGCCCGGCAGCCGAGCGACAGCAGCAGCACCGCCAGCACCAGCCATTCTCCGGTGGCCGGCAGCAGGTATTGCGGGCCGAGCAGAGGGATTCGCGGGAAGGCCGTCTGCGGTGTCCACAGTCGCCAGGTCACGGCGATCAGCAGGAACAGGCCGGCTGCCACCAGCAGCTGCAGGCCCGCCAGATGACGTTCCACCTGCCGCCAGACGGACGGGCTGTCTGCCGGCTGGCTGTACGCGGCCGGCTGCTCTCCGGGCGGAAGGTCCGCGGGCTTGCTGTGCGAAAGCGGGCTGCCTGGTGACGGGCCGGGGGCTGATTCCTGCACGGAACGACGCATTCAGCCAAAGTTCAACGAGCCACACGGGCCAATGGCAACCGTGGTGACCTGCCGGAGCGGGTACGCTTCAAGCAGCTGTTGGATGTCTTTCAGGGTGACGGCCTGCAGCTGCCGCAGCTCTTCTTCCACCGACAGGTATTCGCCGCGGTACATCCAGCTGGTGCTGACCGAAGACAGCCGGCCCATGGGGCGTTCGCTGCGAAGGACCACCCGCGAAGCGACCTTGTTACGGGCCCGGTCGAGTTCGGCTTCCGTCACCCCCGAGCGGTTGACTTCGGCGTACAGCGCGGCAATGCGGGCGGCAATCCGCTCGGTATCTTTTGGCAGACAGCTGAGCCACGTCATCCACACACCGGAGCCGTCGTACTCGTTGTAGCCCAGCTCGGCCACTTCCGCTTCACCGGAATCCACCAGGTCCCAGTACAGGCGGCTGCCCGAACTGTCGCCCACCACGGTCGCCAGCAGCTCGGCCGCCAGCCGCAGTTCGCTGCGGGCAGGGGGAGCCGGTGCCATCTGCACCACCTGCTCCTGCAGGCTGCTTTCCCGTTCCAGGACGGCGGCGCTGGCCACGGGGCTGGCTTCGGTCACGATCCGGTCGCAGTGGCCTGGTTTCCACCCGCCACAGAACTGTTCGACCTGCTCCTGCAGGACGTCCCAGTCGGTATTGCCGGTCACCGCCAGAACCACATTGCCGGCGGTGTAGTGGCGGGCATGATAGGCCCGCATCTGTTCGGAAGTCAGCTCGGTGATGGATTCCGTTGTTCCCAGAATGCACTGCCCCAGCGGGTGCCCCTTAAAGTGCGATTCCATGGCATGCTCGTAGGCTACCCAGGACGGCTGGTCCTGATACATGCCGATCTCTTCCAGAATCACCTGCTTTTCGAGGTCGTAATCCTCCTGCCGCAGCGCCGGCGTGAGCAGGCCGGAAAGCACCTCCATCACCGTTGGCAGGTATTCCGGCAGAAACACTGCGTGGTACTGGGTGACTTCCTCGCTGGTCGAGGCGTTGTTCTCCGCGCCGATTTCGTCGAAGATCCGGTTCACATCGTCCGCGGTAAAACGGTCGTTCCCCTTGAACGCCATGTGTTCGAGAAAATGGCTGACACCCGATTCGCCTTCGGTTTCATCCCGTGAACCGGTTCGCACCAGAAACGAGGCCGCGACGCTGTACACCGCTGGATTCAGTTCGGCCACTATCTGCAGGCCGTTTCCCAGCACGGCTTCATGGAACTTCAACTGAAACCTCCAGCGGCTGTGGTCCGATCGTCAGTACGGTAAAGTCCCGCGGCGGGAACTGCCGGATATGCTGTAACACGCTGTCGACGGTCAGGGCGTCGATCCGGCTGCGAATTTCATCCAGTGTCGTCACGCGGCCCAGGTGGTGCCACTCGCCCGCCATGGCCGAAGCCCGCCGCATGGTGGATTCCTGCTGCATCACCAGAGCGCTTCTGGCCCGCGCCCGCGAGCGATCCAGCTCGGCCTGGGAGATGCCTTCCTGCAGACGGACAATTTCCGCCAGCATGACATCCAGAGTTTCCTGCGCCCGGGCCGATGTCGTTCCCGCATAGGCCAGGACCCGGCCTTCATCGGGAATGCTCGTGTGCGAGGCATACACGGAGTAGCACAGGCCCCGCTTCTCCCGCACTTCGGTAAACAGCCGGGAACTCATGCCCCCGCTGAGCACGCCGACCGCGGCCCATGCATCGTAATAGGCCTCGTGGGAATAGGGCACGCTGTCCCATGCCACGCCGATGTGTGTCTGTTCGGAATCGTGCGACAGATGGTCCCGGTGCGGGCCGCGCGGTGCCGTGGCGGGAACGGGATCGGCCAGCACGGGCCAGTCGCCGAACACGTCTTCCGTCAGTCGGATCACTTCCGCCGGGTCAACATTCCCCGCCACCGCCAGAATCGAGCCGTTCGGGCGGACGCAGCTCTCGAAGTGATGCCGGCACAGGTCGGGCGTGAGCTGGGCCACGGTTTCCAGCGTACCGTCGGAAGGCAGTCCCCACGGAGCATCGAAGCAGCGGCGGCGCAGCTCGATCATCACCTTCTGCCGGGGCTCGTCTTCCACCGACCGCAGCGACTGCACAATGCCGGCCCGGGCGGCTTCAAACTGGTCTTCCGGCAGGTGCGGACGGCGGACAATATCGCCGAAAATCCGCAGAGATTCCGGCAATGTTTCCGCGACGGAAGCGGCACTGAACGTAAGGAACGAATTCCCCGTGTGCTCGCGATGCTGCACGCCCAGCTGTTCGAGGGCTTCCGTCAGGTCGCGGCTGTTTCGCTCGCCGGCCCCCCGCATGATCAGTTCACACAGAACCGAAGCGGAACCCAGCCTGTCGGGCGGGTCGTAATTACTGCCGGCCGGCAGCAGCAGCGAGAACGCGGCCGACTGAACCGCGCGCATCGGTTCGACGATCAGCGTCAGCCCGTTGGCCAGCGTATGAGTCTGAATCTCCTGCAGCTGCATCCCGGCTCCCCGGAGTGAATTCATTGGCCGGCAGGCCCGGGTGAACCGTCCCGTTGAGAGAACGGCCACAGGCTGGCTGCTCTGCCCGCAGGTCCGCCTGCAGAACAAGCCCCCGCCAGGGCAGTACGGTGAGGTGACCCGTCGCAGAGAACCGCGCAAACTCCGCAGGAGTTCCCGCTGCTGTCGCAACCGCTCGACCCGAAAATCGAGTTATGACAAACCGTATCTCTGGACGAAAGGCAACGGGACGGAAATTATCGCACACTGCTGCTGGCGGCTGCCACGGGATTGCGAACGGCGGGCGGACGGGCTGGCCTGGTGGCCGGTGCCTGGCTGTCGGCTTCGCTCACCTGTTTGTACAGCGTGCGAACATGCTGGAAGCCGATGGAGCGGTACAGTTTCACAGCGGGTTCATTGCTGGCTGTCACCTCCAGATGAACCCGGCGATAGCCCC
>JAGQPV010000241.1:0-1654 GCA_020426545.1 Planctomycetaceae bacterium | reverse complement strand
TTCCAGAGCCTGCACGACCAGCGAGCGGCCCAGCCCGAGGCCGCGAAATTCCGGCCGCACGCCCACATTCTGAATGGCCCCCACCAGCTGAGTCGGCCCCAGTCCCTGAATGGTGCCGCAGTCGAGCGGTTCCGCAAATTCGTCGGGACGGGAGACAATCAGCCAGGTGGCCGCAGCCACGAACGACTTCTGCCGGGTGATTTCCGTCATCAGCCGCTGGCAGCCCGCCAGTGCGCCCAGGCTGGAGAACACCCGGGCATCCAGCTCGTGGCGGAAGCTGGCGTATTTGGTCAGCGCGTGCCGTTCCAGCAGCAGGGGATTCCAGCGGGCCCACTGAAACCCTTCAGGCAGCGGAGCAGCAGCCGGAACGCCCCCGGCAAAGTCATACTCCATGCGATAGCGACGAAACCAGGTCATCGTCATGTCCGGCGACTCCTCTGCCCAAGCCCGATCCTGACGGCCGCTGAGCAGGCACACAGCCGACCTGCCAGTCTACCACTTCAAACCGCTCTGTCAATCCCCCGGCCGTGGGCCGAGTGCTGTAAGATATGCTGCATTCAACAGTTATGACGATCAGTTCGCGTCTTCTTCCGCCGTGGCCCGCGAATCCTCTGGCTGGCCCATTCTCCAGTGATAGAATGTAACCCGGTCCCCAGCGTGAGAGAACACTCCCCGGGAGAACCTTCTCTTAACTCGCCAGATTTCCCGCCGGGAGAGGTCAGAACCATGTCCAGCCCGCTGCCCGCCCCCTCACAGTCCACCGCCCGCCCGCAGGTGACGCCACCCCAGCCCGTCGTCCGTGCGGTTTCCGCCAGGTGGAATTCCGGCAGCCGGCGGATGGGAATTCGACTGGTTCCCGCGGTGGCGGTGCTGCTGCTGTGCGCCGGGCCCGCCTTCTCGCAGACCAACAGCCTGTTCGGCAGTGCGGGACCGCTCAGCCAGGGCGGTGGCCGCACCACGGGGAACACGGGCAGAGCCACCGGCGGGTTCGGTCAGACCGGCGGAGCGGCTGGCCTGGGATCCACCGGGGCCACCACCGGCCTGAATACCGCGGCCGGCACGGGGGGGCTGAACAACTTCGGCGCGCTGTCCGGCACGATTGGCCAGGGCTTTGTGGGTCGGGCCGATAACCTTGGCCGGTTTGTGGGCAACAACCAGGCCGTCCAGGGAGCCACCGGCAATACCGGGGGCAGCGGCCTGCAGGGCTTCAATCGCGGCGGCGGACAGCGGAACCAGCAGAATTTCGGCGGGAACAACCAGTTCAACCAGAACAGCGGCCAGGGCAGCCGGCCCGTGTTCCGCCCGCGGGTGGAGATCGCCTTCAGCTATCCGCGGGCCTCGCCCGCCGATGTCCGCCAGGCAGCCAGTACGCGGTTCAGCCTGATCAGCCGCCGTTATCCGCAGCTGGCCGGTGTGCAGCTGACAGGCGGGCCGGAAGGGACCATCGTCCTGACGGGCACAGTCGCCGACGAACGTTCCCGCCGAATGGCCGAGCACCTGCTGCGGCTGGAACCCGGCGTAAGAAAAATCGACAACCAGCTGGCCGTGGGTGATTCGCCCGATGCTGGTACGCCAGGCTTCCTGCCGCCGTCTCCATGAGCCCGCACCTGTTGGTTCTGGCAGGAACAGCAAGGTCTGCCGGGCGACATCTTCT
>JAGQPV010000240.1 GCA_020426545.1 Planctomycetaceae bacterium | reverse complement strand
GCAGGCGGTCGATGACCTTGTCCCGCTTGTCGGAATCGGTGCTGGCGAGGAATTCCGAAACCTCTTCGGCTGTCGGCACGGTTCCCGTGATGTCGACATACACCCGACGCAGGAAGGTGGCATCGTCGGCAACGGGTGAAGGCGGAATGCCCAGCAGTTCGAGCTTACCGAAGACGGCCTTATCGACGAAGTTGGCGGCCTGCGGCAGAGCCTTCATTTCGGCACCCAGCGGGATGGTGGCCCGGAAGGTGGAAACCTGACCCTGGTAACGGGCCATGATGGCGACTTCACCCGCCAGATCGAGGGTCCGCACGACGGCGGTGGGGGTGCATTCAGCCATTTCGCTGTCGTTGGCTTCGTACAGAGCCATCCGCGTCACGTCTTCGGTGGTGCCATCGCTGTAGGTCGCCATGACGGTGATCTGCTGGTTGGAACCGCGATCCATCACGCGGCCTTCCGGCAGGCACTGAATACCGGTCACCACGGGGTCGTAGGAGTTGCCATAAGGCATCCCCTGCTCGATCCAGCGGTAGATCATGCGGTATTCGTAGCTGTCCACGTCCATCCGCTTACCGCCACCATGGGGTGAACGGCCGACGGCCTTCTGCAGCAGCAGGCTTTCGCCCGGAGCCGAGGGGAACAGACGGCGTCCGCGGGCTTCCTTGACCAGGAATTCGTGGTCGTCTTCAGGGTAGAAACCCAGCAGTGAGAGCTTGAAACCGTTCTGACCACTGGCTTTACCGTGGCAGCCACCGCTGTTGCAGCCCAGCTTGGTGAAGATGGGAGCAATCTGGTTCTTGAAGTTGATGGGGATCTGATCCTGAACGCCGGTGACGGTCACGGCCAGTGTGGCCTGCATGCCGTCAGGACCCGTCGCGGTCACGGTGGCTGCACCATCGGCCACGGGGGTCACCAGGCCGGTCGCATCGACCTGGCAGATGCCTTCCGGCTGTACGCCGTAGGCTACCTGGTGGGTCAGGTCGCGGAGCTGGCCGCTGCTGTACTCTCCGGTAACGTACAGCTGCTGCCGTCCGTCCCGGCTGCGAATGGTGACTCCGTTGCCAGTCAGGTTCGGCTGAACCGAAATGGCCTTCAGGGTGCCGGGATCTCCCAGACCGCCCGCGGCATCCGCCGCATCAGCAGTACCGGCAAAAGCCAGCAGTGAAAGGGCAATGGCGAACGTGGTCCCGATCGACATTCTCGTAAGGCGAGGCATTCGTGCTCCCCAGCTGGTTTCACCCGCATGCCGCATCAGTGCGGCTGCCGGTGAGTTCCGGTGATTTCGCCCGCGGCAGGCAGGTTGAGCCGCAGGCAACGGGCGTGGTTTCTCGGCAGAATAAAGGCCGCCGGGGGCTGGTGCTTCAGGTACAGGCCCGCCCTGTTTCAGGGCCGACCGCACGGCAGTGGTGAGAGCCACTGAGTGCGAAGTCCATCCGGCAGCATCGCATCTTCACCTGTTGAACATATCAACAATCACTGTATTGTCAAGTTTTCGGGAAGTCTGGAGGGGTAATCCCGCCGGTCCGGCCTCCGCATGACAGAGAAATCCGGCAGTTCAGGACTGGCCGGTGTGACGGACGCACCTCTCTCAAACAGACTCGGCTGTGTCGCGAGCCGCCCGGCTGATTTCGATTCGACCCCGGGAATACGACGCGAAGACAACCTGTGGAAAGGAATTTGTCGATCGCTGCACAACGGTTACTCATGGAAGAGTGGAATCCGCCTGAAATGTCATCAATGACCGTAATTCCGGGGAAGATGCGGCCTGAGATGGCACTGGCGGAACGTTGAGCGGCGTGCGGCAACAGGCCGCCCTGGCATTGCGGCAGACCCTGAAAAGCCTGTGCGGGATTGGCTGGCTGCTGGTTCCGCGCTAGAATGCGGTGCAGGAGCCGGGAATTTCCGTCTCACAGCTGCTGTCAGTTCATGACGAGTCATGACGGGCAGCTGCCGGGACGAGGGCCGCGTTTTCTTTGATTCTTCCGAGTTCTTTCAGGGTCGCGGATGCACCACGAGTGTGCCGCCAGTGGACTGGTATGTCAGATCCCCGCAGCGAAATTGAACCGACGACTGCTGGAGCATCCAGCGGGGAATCCTCTGGCGGAGCGACTGCGGACGGGGCTTCTCCGCCGGAGTCGGAATCCACCGGGACCGATCTGCCGGTCAGCTCGATCGATGATGCGCTGGCCGCCCTGCGTCAGGGCCGGGTGGTGATTGTGGTCGATGCCTCGGAGCGGGAGAACGAGGGAGATTTCATCTGCGCGGCGGAAACCATCACGCCGGAAACCGTGGATTTCATGCTGCGAATCGGTCGGGGTGAGCTGTGCGCACCCATGTCACAGGAAGTGGCCGATCGTCTTCATCTGCAGCCGATTGTCGATCCGGCCCGGAACACGGCCCCGCATCACACGCCGTTTCTGACACCGGTGGATCACCATGAGGCGGGGACGGGCGTCAGTGCCCGCAGCCGGGCGCGCACACTCAACGCGCTCAGCGATGGGACCTCGGCACCGGTGGATTTCGTGCGTCCCGGGCATATCAACCCGCTGCTGGCGCGACCGGGTGGCGTTCTGCGGCGGGCCGGCCATACGGAAGCCACCGTGGACCTGCTGCAGCTGGCCGGCATGCGTCCGGTGGGAGCGCTGATTGAAATCTGCTCTCAGCGCGGGCTGGATATGGCCGATTTCGCCGAGCTGCAGCAGATTGCCCGCCAGTACGATATTCCCATTCTGACCATTGCCGATCTGATCCGTTACCGGCGGATGCGCGAACAGCTGGTTCATCGGGAAGTGGAAGTCACCATTCCCACCCGGCAGTACGGTTCCCCGAAGCTGATTGCCTACCGGGTGGAGCACGAGAGCTATGAGCCGCTGGCCCTGGTGTGGGGCGACCTGCGGAGCAGCGAAAACCCGCCACTGGTCCGCATGCATTCCTCGTGCTTTACGGGCGACCTGGTCGATTCCCTGCGGTGCGACTGTGGCGACCAGCTGCACATGGCAATGGCGATGATTCATCACCAGGGCTGCGGAGCCGTGGTCTATCTGCCGCAGGAAGGCCGGGGGATTGGCCTGGTGGCGAAGCTGAAAGCCTACGAACTGCAGGACAGCGGCTTCGATACGGTGGAAGCCAACCGCGAACTCGGTTTTCCGCCGGATATGCGGGATTACATGATCGGCATGCAGATTCTCAAGGATCTGGGGCTGACGCAGATTCGGCTGCTGACCAACAATCCCAAGAAGGTCGATGCCTTCCCGCTGGCGGGAATGGATCTGACGGTGGTTGAGCAGCAGCCGATTATCGCCCCGTTCGAGGAACACCGGGCCACGTACCTCGCCACCAAGCGGGACAAGATGGGCCACCTGCTCCCGTAATGTACCCGCCCTCCCCGGCAATGCGGTGCCGTGTCGGGCCGGGAATGCTGCGGAAGGGAGTGCTTCAGGCGGGGTACAGGTGCCCCACAAACTCCCCGTAGCCGTTGAAACGGACGGTTTCATGCCGTTCCCGGGTGCCCAGCATCCATTCCGAGGTCTGGGGCCAGCTGGGGTGCGGAATGTCGGGCTCGACATTGGCGATGAACCCGTAGGCGTCGGGCCAGGCCTCATTCCAGAATGTGGGCGGCCGTTCCTTCGTCAGGGTGATGCGGACAATCGACTTGATCGACTTGAAGCCGTACTTCCACGGCAGCACCAGCCGTACCGGGGCGCCGTGCTGTTTTGGCAACGGCTGGCCGAAGACACCCGTCGCCAGCAAAGTGAGTTCGTTGCGGGCTTCTTCGAGGCTCAGCCCTTCGCGATATGGCCAGGGGAATTCGGTCGATTTCCGCCGGGTGGGGGCTTCTTCGGGCCGGTCGAAGGTTTCGAAGGCCACATAGTTCGCATCCGGCAGCGGGTCGACCTTCTGCAGCAGTTCCCGCAGGGTGAATCCCGTCCAGGGGACACACATGGCCCAGGTTTCCACACAGCGGAAACGGTAGTCCCGTTCCTCAAGTGTGAAGTTCCGATATAAATCGTCCAGATCGAAGGTCTGCGGATTACGGCACAGCCCGTCGACAGTGACCGCCCACGGCACGGGCTGAAAATCGCCGATGTAACGCCAGACTTCCTTTGAGGTTGTGAACTCGTAGAAGTTGGAATACTCGGCGGCGTCCCGCCGGCTGGTTTCTTCCCGTCCGTATTCGAACATCGGGTTTCGCGGAGCGGGAAAATGCTCCGCTCCCGGCAGCGGGGCGGTGGTTTCACTGCCCGCGGAGAGAATCTCTTCTTCCGTGGCGGGTTCGCGGCAGCCGATGAGAGAACCCGCCAGCCCTGCAGCAGCAGCACTGCGGCCCACAGACTGCAGGAATTCGCGACGGTGCTGACGGCGGTTATTCCAGACGGACTCTGGCGTGTGCCGAGATTCGTGAAGCTGCCACGGGCGGCGAATATGATACTGCATCACTGGCTCCGGCCTCCTGGCCGATGAAAGGCTTCGTTCCGGCGGGAGTGCCCCACGGGAGCAGAAGCAGAGTTCTCACGGCATCCGTGCGTGAAGCGATTCTTCAGTATTCTGCTGGCGGTCTCTGCACAGAATCGTCCGCGACCGGTCATCAGCCGCCGGCGTTCAGTGCCTGCTGAATGGCGGTTTCCAGCTCTTCGGGGGAAGGAGCCTGGCCATCGGGCGTCTGGGCGAACTTCTTCAGCAGCATGCCATTTCTGTACAGACGATAATGCGGCAGTCCCCCGTCGATGCCCCATGCTTCCAGCGCCGTATCGAGATCGTCGAACTCGGCGATGTAATTGGGGAAGGTCGCCTGCTGCTTCTGCAGGAACGTCAGGGCCGTGCTCTTCGTGTCGTCGTCGGATTCATCCATGCTGATGCTGACAACCTGCAGGCCCTTGTCGGCGTATTTGCGGCTCCACTCCACCGTGTGCGGAAAGCTGACCTGGCAGGGAATGCACCACGTGGCCCAGAAGTCGACAAACACCACTTTGTCCTGGTGCTCTGCCAGCAGGTTTTCGAAGCCCTGGGGATCGATGGACTTGAGTTCCACCGCTCCCGTACCGGCGGAAGCAGTGGAGTCGGCAACTGCGGGTTCCTGCTGTCCGGCCGGAGCGTTCGCGCTGACACCGTCCGCGGGGGTGGTGGAGGTGCCGGGCTGATCGGGTTCTCCACAGCCTGTCAGCAGCAGTGCGGTCACCAGGGCCAGCTGAATTCCACGAAACCAGCAGTTCATCGGAAATCCCTTCCGGAGAATGATTCAAGGCAAATCCGGCCTTCCGGAATGCTCCGGTCGCCAGGACTCTGTTCGACAGCGCTCCTCCCGCGCCACGGTGAATTCTGGCTGGCACAGCCGGCCAGCACAACCCCGCATTCCGGTTGAGCGGGGGGATTACATCCCCAGCACGTCTTCCATGCTGTACAGGCCGGCCTGCTGACGGGAGAGGAATTTCGCCGCCAGCAGGGCCCCCACGACGTAGCTGTCCCGCGTCTGGCCCCGCACAGTCAGTTCCACCGCTTCCCCGGGCATGCCGAACACAATCGTGTGTTCGCCCACGTTATCGCCCACCCGGAGGGCATGGTAGCCGATCTCCTGCCGTGGCCGCTGGCCGGTGCGGCCCTCCCGCCCGTGAACGTGGTCCGTCTGGCCCATTTCGCCCGCGATGATCTCCCCGAATTTGAGAGCGGTGCCGCTGGGTGCATCTTCCTTGTAGCGGTGGTGGCGTTCGATGATCTCAACGTCCACGCCGCCGGGTACCTGCTTCAGAATGCGGGCGGCTTCCCGGGCCAGCTTCATGGTGGCATTCACGGCCAGGCTCATGTTGGGGGCCAGCACCACGGGAGTCGTCTGGCCGGCTTCCAGCACCAGATTCCGCTGTTCTTCGGTGAGGCCGGTGGTGGCGGCCACCAGGCCAATCTGCCGCTCCGCACAGATCGCCGCGATTTTCACCAGCCCTTCGGGAGAGGAGAAATCGATGATGCAGTTGACGTGTTCGCCCAGGGTATCCGTCAGCGGAACATCGATTCGGCCGATACCCGCCAGCTCGCCCGCATCCTGGCCGAGCAGCGGGCAGGAGGGACCATCGAGAGCGGCACTCACCTGAAGGTCGGGGTCGGCATGGCACAGGGCCACCACGCGTCGGCCCATCCGGCCGGCTGCCCCGTTCACGCCGATGGTAAAGAGAGGTTCTGCGGCGTTGCTCATCGTCGGACTTTCTAACTTGTCGATCGGCGGTCACTGTGGGGAGAGAACTGCTGCGCGGGCTGTGCGGAGTCCGGCCTGGACCCGCCCGGTTCTGGTACGGCTCTGTTCTGATGCGGCTTTGAATCTGCGGCTGCGTTCGTCTGCGACTCTGATTCCGCGGGCCGTCAGTCTCGCAGGCGGGCGGGCGTCTCGACGGAACTGTTCCCCTCCGCCGTAACGGGACTTTCCGGCCGGTTGTGCGGCAGGAAGCGGTCGAACCGTACGAGTTTCAGCCGGTGCAGCCAGTATGTCAGCACGGTCCACAGCGTCAATCCGCCGTACCGCACGCTGCGACGAAAACTGATGGAGGAGGCTTCCTCGAAATACCGCACGGGGACGGGCACATCGCCCAGCCGGAACCCGAAATGCACCGCCTGGGCCAGAAACTGACTGTCGAACACGAAGTCGTCGGAATTGCGTTCGAACGGAACGTGCTCCAGGACTTCCCGCCGGTAAGCCCGAAACCCGCTGTGAAAATCTCCCAGATTCTGCCCCAGCAGAATGTTCTCGGTGATAGTCAGCAGGCGGTTCGCCACGTACTTGTACAGCGGCATGCCACCGGCCAGAACTTCCTTCCGTGTGCGAATGCGGGAACCCAGCACGACATCGCAGATTCCCAGCCGCAGGATCTCCACGGCCACGCCAATGATGCGACTGTCGTACTGGTAATCCGGGTGAACCATCACCACGTAATCCGCGCCGGTTTCCAGGGCGTAGCGGTAGCAGGTTTTCTGATTGCCGCCGTATCCCGTATTCTGAGTATGCTCGATGACGGTCAGGCCGATGTCCCGGGCGAGGCTGGCCGTGTTGTCGCGGCTGCAGTCATCGACCAGCAGAATTTCATCGACCGCCCCGGCAGGAATGTCGTCCACCGTCTGCTGCAGAGTCGAGGCCGCATTGTAGGCCGGCATCACCACCAGCACCCGGCCCGTATGGTGTTCCGCGGCTGGCCCGCCGGCGTGCCCGGCATGTTCCTCGAGGACGTCATCCATCGACAGGCCATTTCCCCGGTTCTGACAGAGTGCTGACTGCCGGCAGTCAGCGTGAATTCCGCGATTCGGTAATGAATCGGTGATGAAGATGAGGCAGGCCACCCGCTACAGTTGTCGGGCGGGCTGGGCGCATTCCGCAGCCGGCCTGCCGGCCGAGCGGCTGTCATTAATTCCTGCAATCATCCCGAACGGCCCCCGGTGATACAACCCGCACCGCAGACAGTTTTTCCTCCCCTGCCCCGCAGGTGCTGCCATGAGTCAGGCCATGCCGCCCTTGTCGAGTTCCCGGTTTCATCTGACGACCGACTGTCAGCACGTTGCGCAGCTGGCCAGCCGTCTGTTCGAGAAGGCCGAGCCTCCGCGGGTGCTGCAGCACGGTACGGAACTGCATGATCTGCTGGGCCGCCCGCCAGACCATCCTGCATCCCCGCGTACGGGGCTGGCGCTGGCCGTGCTGGCCTGGCACCAGTTGCCCCGTCAGGGATCAGCGGGCTCCCCTGCTCCGGCAGCCGGGGCCGCTCTGCTGACAGGTCGACTGAACGAGGAGGGCGCGGGGCCTGATTCCCCCTGTGTGCTGGCGGTGCAGACAGCATTCGCCACGGGACTGTGGGTCAGTTCTCCCGGCCAGTCGCGCTCTGCCAGCCGGCGGAATCAGCAGCAGACGGTCGAAGACCTGCTGGCAGCAGCAGCTCACTGGCTGAACGCTGGCCGGGAAGAAACCGCTATCAGGCAGCGATCCGGGCAGGGAATCCGGTTCTTCAGCGCACAGCCCGCCCTGCCGTTGGCCGAGCTGTATGACCACCGGCAGCCCTGCCTGTGGCAGACGCCCGGCACATTGATTCAGGCCAGCGGCCCGCCCGGCCCGTATGCTCTGCTGTCGGGCTCCTTCAACCCCCGGCATGCCGGCCATGTGCAG